>DATIYJ010000001.1 GCA_035517655.1 Nitrospiria bacterium
GTAGGCGAAATCGATGTCGCGGCCGGCCTCGAACTGTTTCCGCTGGGGCTCGCTCATCATTTCAAAAAGCAGCGCGTGATTCTCTTCGTGCGTCAGTTTCTGGGAGGCCATCGGGACCAGATCGCCCGCCACCCGCATCAGAGGCGGGTTCCCCGGCGACAAATGGAGGTCGGATGCTTTTTTCTCTCTGAGAAGCTTGAACAGCCCGTCGATTTTCGCCATCGCGCGCTCCGCAATAAAATGAGTTTAGCATCGGGATGACTTTTCGGCAAGTCGCCTTTATAATGATCGGACGGGCTTAAGGCGGAAGGTGGAGGGAAATCGGTGACAAAGGACAGGCCCCGCGAAATGACCCTGCGGCAGCTCATCACGGCCGAGCTCGAAAAAGGCCCGATGACGGCGCGGGATCTTTCCAAGGCGATCCGGATTTCCGAAAAGGAGGCGGTCGCCCACATGGAGCACGTCGCGAGAAGCCTTCACCCGCCGAAGCGGCTGGTCATCGAAGCGGCCGTTTGCAACAAGTGCGGATTTATCTTCTCGGAACGCCGCCGATTTACCAACCCCAGCCGCTGTCCCCGATGCCGTCACGAAGGGATCGCCCCGCCGGCGTTTCGAATCGTTTCCGCCTAGGTTTTCGGGAAACGATTGAAGATCCTCGTCATTCGAGGCGGTCCAAAAACCGCTTCCAGGCCTCCCAGTACGGCGGTCCGCCGGTGAGGTAGGTATCGTTGTGGTCGGCGCCGGGGATGATGTAAAACTCCTTGGGGGGATTGGCGGCCGCGAACAGCCGCCGCCCCTGCTCGAGGGGGATCGTCTGATCCCGTTCGCCGTGGAAGATCATCAGGGGCGCATGGACCATTCCGATCTTCGACAGCGAGTCGTACTTGTCGCGGATCAGGAAGCCCACGGGAAGATACGGCAGCTTCACACGGGCCACGTCATCGATCGAGGTCAGGGGGGACTCGAGGATCAACGCGCGCGGGGGGGCCTCCACGGCCAAGTCGACCGCCACCGCGGTTCCGAGCGAGTGGCCGAAATAAATGATCCGTTTGGCCAGAAGTCCGGTGCGGGTTTTCACGTACTGCAAGGCCGCCTCGGCGTCCCGGTACGTGCCTTCTTCCGTGACCGATCCTCCGCTCCGACCGTACTGGCGGTAATCGAAGATAAAGACCGACAGGCCCAGCTCATCGTGAAACAAGCGGAGCCTCCGGACGCGCTGGCTCATGTTTCCGCCGTTGCCGTGAAACCAGATCATCACCCTGGACGGATCCGGACCGGGGACGAACCAGCCGTTCAGGCGGACGCCGTCGGCCGCTTTGAAAAAGACGTTCTCGTAGGCAAGCCCGACCGCTTCCGGCGTCCGCTGGATCTCGCGGTCCGGATGGAAGACAAACGGCTTGTCCAGGCCGCACCCCGCCGACAAGCCCAGCGCGACAACGCCCGCCCCGATCCAAGCGCCGATCCGGAGGATCGCGGGCACGAGGCGGCGGAAGACCCGCTCCGGATCAATGCGCGTCATCGTACACCAGGCGATAAATGCCCTTGGGCGTCGTGAAATAAAGCAGCCCGTCCGGGCCCATGGAAAGCCCCACCACCCCTTCCCGATGCTGAAAGAGATCATCGTGCACGGCAACCGCCTCGACCGAATCCCGGCCGGCGAGGGTCACCATGCGGATCCGCCCCTCGTTCCAGTCCGCGAAGAAGAGCTTTCCGCGATAGATTTCCGGATAGCGCGCGCCGGTATAGAACGCGATCCCGGTCGGCGCGATCGTCCGGTGGTATACCAGGATCGGATCGACGTAACCCGGTTTGTCCCGGACCCCGCTGACCCGGTCGTCGTCCCATCCGTAATTCTTTCCCGGCCCGATGATGTTCAATTCGTCGTTGGTGGCGGGCCCGTTCTCGGTCGCGAACAAGCGGGCCTTCCCGGGCGGGCCGGACTCGAACGTCAAACCGAAGCTGTTCCGCAGACCGTACGCGTAAACGTAGGACCGGGGCGCGGCCGGATGCCCGGGATCGTAGAAGGGGTTGTCGGCCGGGGCCGTGCCGTCCGGGTTCAATCGCAGGATTTTTCCGGCGAAGGAATTAAGATCCTGCGCGTGGCGCGGGACGGCCAGATCCCCGATGCTGAGATACAATTTTCCGTCCGGTCCGAAGATCAGGATGCCGCCGTTGTGATTGCCGGCCCCGGACTCGGATGCGCTTCCGATCGGGAGACGGTCCAGCAGGGCGACCGGCGCTTCCCCCCGGTCGCCCTTCACCGTGATCCGCATCAGGCGGTGCCGGTAGGGGTCGGTCTTCGCATTTTGTCCCCGATGGGAATAATAGACATAGAGATAGCCGTTGGTCTTAAAATCGGGGTCCAGCGCCAGGCCGAGCAGTCCGCGCTCGAAAAAACCGGAGACCGGGCCGAAACGATAGACCGCGTCGGGAAGGAGACGGGGTTGTTTGGACGCGGGGTCCGCGATCACCCGGACCCGGCCGGAATACCGCTCGGTGAAGAAGAGCCGTCCATCGGGGGCGAAGGCGATCGTCACCGGGAAATCGAGGCCGGTCGCGACCGGTTCCTCGGAAAAACCGGCCCAGCCCGTTGAAACCCGCAGAACCGAAGCGCACAGGACGACCACGGCCGTCATGAGAAGGAGACGGATCGGCTTCATCCGAAGTTGTACCGGCGCCGGAATTGGACCAGCGCCGCCTGAAGGTCCGGCCCTTTCAACCCCAGATGGATCGCGGCAAAATCGATCGCGAGTTTATCCGCGAGGATCCGGCCAACACCGCCGTCTTCCCAGTAATGGGCGTGACTCAACGGGTTCCAACGGGAGAGGAGATCCCCGACGTCGACGGCGAGATCCGCCGTCACGGCCTCCTGATGATGGCGGTTGATCGTCTTGATCGGGTAACCGATGATGTCGTTATCGTCAAAGAGGTTCAGCCAGTAACCCGTTTCGGACTCGACCCGCACCGGCCGGTCAAAATGGTCCAACACCCGGGCCGGACTGAACTCCTCGCCGTTGGCCGACCGCATGGCATAAAGGACCAGGGGCGAGCCCAGCGTGAAGAAGTTCGAGAAGGAGACGCCGAAGCCGTCCTGGAAGGTCTTGCCGATCTTGATCGTGTGATCGTACACGAAATCGGAGGCGATCACGCTCCCGAGGCTGTGGGCGATGATCGTGAGATGACCGCTGCCGGGTTTAAGATGCGCGCGAAGCGCTTCGCCCAGACACCGGTGGATCTCGTTGTAAACGGGCCCGCCCTGATACGCGATCACGTCCCCCATGAAGCTCATCCCGAATTTTCGAAGGAAGGGAATCTTCTTTTTATAAATCCGGCCTTCCAGGTCCTTCTGGGTCGCGTCCATCACCGGCGCCCACCAGCCCGGTATGAAATTGAGGGGCTCGGACACGAAAGAATCGGCGAGAAAATGGTCCTTGATCAAATACTCAAGCGAGCGTCTAAACTTCGAAAGGAGCTCTTTTTGAAACTTTTTCGAGAAATCCTTGGGCTGATCGCCCATGCCATGGACGATCAGGATGTTCAACGGATCGTGCGAAACCGTCTTCGACAACCTTACATTCCCCCCTTCGCGCCGAACAGCTGTTTCGTGAGGGGGACCCAGTCCCCCTTCGCGGAGCCTTTGTACAAATGTTGCGCCGTGCCGGCATAGAGATGTCCCTGGTCGTCGATCACCATGGACTGGACATTCAGATCCTCCAGCGCCCCGTTGATCGAGCTCCAGCGGGTATCCTTCGGACCGCGCGCGAAGATCCCCCGGCCGGTGCCGAGATACAACGTGCCGTCTTTTCCCGCCAGGATCGCCCGGATCGATTGGTTGACCAGGCCCTGGTTCAAGTCGTTCCAGCTTTTTCCCCCGTCCCGGGTGGTGAAGACGCCCCCGTCGAAGGTTCCGGCGTAAACGGTTCCGTCCGCTCCGAGCGTCAGGACCCGGATGAAATTTTCCAGAAGTCCCCGGTCGCCCTCAAACCCCCTGGAAAGCTGCTCCCAGTCCCCCCGGGCGGACTTGCGCTTGTAGAGGCCCTTGCCCCCGGTCCCGGCGTACAGCGATCCGTTGCGGTCGATGATCAACGAGCGCACCAGAACATCGTCCAGTCCGGTGTTGTGGGCCGTCCAGTGATCGCCGTGATCCTCGCTCCGGAACACGCCCTTCCCGGTGGCGGCATAGAGCTTATTTTTTGAATCGTAAAGCAGGGCCGAGACTTGCGTATTGATCAGGCCGTTATTCACCTTCTCCCAGTGGAGGCCCTCATCCCGGCTTCGGAAGACGCCGAACCGGGCCGTTCCGGCGAAAAGAATCGATTTCGAAGCCCCCGGCTTTTTCTCGGGAGACGGTTTGATCAACAGGGTCATGATGTAGGGATCGCCCAACCCTTCCGAAATCGAGTCCCAATGAAGCCCGCCGTCCCGGCTCTTGAAGATGCCGTTGCCGAACGTCCCCATGAACAGGGTGCCGTTCCGGTCCAGCGCCAGGGCCTGCACGCTGTTGCGGGGGTCCGGCATGTCCATCTGGCTCTCCGCGCGTTGAGGACCGGCCGCCGCGATCAACGAGACCAGTCCCGGGATCATCACGACCATTCTCCATCGGTATTGCGGGTTCATGCGCTCTTCCTCCTCATGGGGTCAGGCTTCGCTCTTGGCCTCCCCGGCCACGGCCGACCGGACCGGTTTCCGCCCGAAGAACCGGGCGCCCAGGATCCCCAGCTCATAGAAAACCATCAGCGGGACCATCATCAGCATCATATTGAAGACGTCCGTCGTGGGCGTGAGAATCGCGGCCAGAATCGCGTTCACCAGAATCGCGTAGCGACGATAGCGCGACAAAAACTGCGGCGTCACGAGCCCCAGCTTGGCGAGGATCGTGATCGCCAGGGGCAGCTCGAAGACCACGCCGAAGGCCAGCAGAAATTTCAGCAGAAAATCCATGTAGAGCCCGATCGAAATGACCGGTTTCAACCCCTGCTGCACCCCGAACCCCACCAGAAAATTCAACGCAAACGGAGCGACGACAAAATAACAAAAGGCCAATCCCAGGACGAAAAACAAGCAGCCGATCAGCACGAAGGGCACGGCCAGCCGCCGCTCATGCGGATGGAGGCCGGGCGACACGAAACGCCAGATCTGGTAGAGCACCACCGGGAGGGCCAGAAACAGCCCCGCGAAGAACGACACCTTGACCGTCACCCAGAAGGCCTCCATCGGAGAAAAAAAGTAGAGGTCCCCGGCCAGCGGCCGTCTGAGCCATCCGATCAGGATGTCCGACGCCGCGTACGCGAGAACCATCCCGCCGAGCACGGTCCAGACAACCTTGAGCAGCCGGCTCCGGAGCTCTTCCAGATGACCGGTGATCGACATCCGCGGTCCTTCGGCGGGAGGCGAGGAGAGAGCCTTCATGATTCTTTCTCCCCGGTCGGAGGGGCGGGCGCCCCGGCTTCCGGCGTCGGTCGCGGAGCCCCGTCCGCCGGCCCCGTCCCGTGGGACTTCGCCTCGGCCGGTTCGTCGATCTTCCGAACCTCGGCGTCGATCTCGTCTTTCAAGTCCTGCGTGGCGCGCTTCAGCTCGGCCAGTCCCCGGCCGAGGGCCCGCGCCAGCTCCGGCAATCGCTGCGGCCCCACCACCAGCAGGGCGATGACCAAGATCACGATCAGTTCCGGAAGTCCGATCCCGAACATCGTCTCACCTCAGGAATGGGGCGAATGCTGTTTCGTGTATTCACGGAGGATCGCTTCCAGGCGATCCTTCGTGTGCAACTTTTCCACCTGGATCTGTTTCTTGTGCGACTCCTCCTCGGGCGTCAGGGTCTTGCGGCGGATCAATTCGTTCAGTTCCCGTTCCAACCGATGGTGCGTTTCCTCCAATTTTTGGAATTCCGCATTCCGTTGACGCAACGCGTCCCGAAACTCAAACGGTTTCTCCATCATCGCCAACCTCCTTCTCCAAGGGACTTCCTTCGGACCAATTCATGATCAAGGCGTCCTCGCGCGGATCGCGATAATAATTGTGCCGGACCCCGACCCGCTTAAAACCCAGTTTATCATACAGATGCTTCGCGGCTTCGTTGGAGGCCCTCACCTCCAGCGTGATCAGACGGACGCCGTTTTCCCCGGCCCACGAAAGGGTCCAACGCGCCAGCTCTTCCCCGATGCCCGACCTCCGCCGGTCCGGGTCGACCGCCAGATTCATCAAATGCAACTCGGCAAACACCTTCCAGAAACAGACATAGCCCGTCACCGCGCCCGCATCGGCATCCCGCGCCACGAAGAAGCGGGCAAACGGATTGCCGCGCAAGTCCGTCTCGAACATCGACCGTTTCCAGGGCTGGGTGTAGGAAGCCTCCTCGATCCGCATCACCGCATCCAGGTCCGCCGCGGTCATCGGCTGAATCGTTATTTTCCGATCCCCCTTCACCTCCTCGCGTCTCATGACCGGTCCGACTTGCGGGGGCCCGCGCCGCCCCCTTCCCTATGTGGGGGCCCGTGCTGATCCCTATTATGTTTCAAGTCCAGTCTTTTCGGGGCGACCCCTCTTTCCCAGTTGACCTCGGCGTCCGACCGCCGGACGTAGGCCGGGACGAGGGTCCGCCCGTCCGACGTTTCGCCGCGCCGGATCCGTTGAAGGCCCAGCCGGGCCACCGTGGATGGAAGAGGCCCCGACAACGGCATGGGCGCAAAGACGGCCCGGACGCCGAGGCGTTTCTCCAAAACCGCCCGGTACCGTGAGGCCCCGTCGCCCAGAAAGACGGTCGGCGGGTCCGACGACGCGCCGAGGCGCTCGGACAGCGCCTCCGGCGAAATAACCTGATCCTCCATCACGCGTTTCAGCGCTCCGCCGGCTTCGCATGAAAACAGCGCGGCGTACACCTCCCCCTTCTTGGCGTCGATCATCGGGCAGACGCCGTGACCGCCCGGACAAACATTCCAGGCCATGGCTTCCAGCGTCGGCACCGCCGCGACCGGCAGCGAGGTTCCGAAGACCAGGCCTTTCACCGTGCTCACCGCGACGCGCAGCCCCGTGAAGGAGCCCGGGCCGATCGAGACGGCCAGGCCGTCCAGATCGTCCAGAACCCAGCCGCAATCCCCCAGCGCACGGTCGACCAGGACCATCAGCCGCTCGGCATGCGCCATCGTCATATCGAGCCGGTATTCGACCCGAAGCGTCTCGTCCTCGACGAGGGCCACGCCCCCCAACCCGGTCGCCGTTTCGATCGCCAGTATCTTCATCGTTGATCCTTCACGGGATCCTGTATTCCTCCGGAGAAATCGCCGCGTTGGGCCGGACCTCGACGAACTTCAATTCGAGACGAGCCGGCTCCCCGGTCCCGGCCGGCGGCTTTGTCATGACCACCCGGTCGGGCCAGTCGATTTCGGCCCCCGCCGGCACGGATCTCGGTCGATAGTCCAGAAATTCCACAACGGTGGCCTTGTCCTCGGCCGCGGCCGAGCCGTTGGGATCCACGGACGGCCCGGCGGGCTCAAAAATTTCTTCGCGCGTCAACCGCAGTCCGCTTCGTTCGATCCAGAGCCGCTTCGCCAAGCGCCCGCCCCCGCCCGAGACGCGGATCAAATGAATCAGATAATCCGGACCGACCTGCTCCAACACGGGGACTTCTCCGGCTTCGACATACGGGCCGACCAGGGCTGATACGGCCAGCCGCAACTCGGACGCCTCCAGCCCGGATTCGGCCGGCAGCAAAAGCGAGCCCCCGTTGGCCGGTCCGCTCTCGACCACATGCCCCTGACTCGGGATCGTCAGCAGGACGCGGTCGTTCGATCCGATCAGGTCGAACAACGTTCCCCCGAACGGATCAAAGGCCGTCAAACGGAGCGACGGGGGCGCTCCTTCCGGTTGGCGGGAAAAATACAAGCGGGCCGTGACCGCCGCCTGCCGATCCGAACGAATCTCAAGGAGCGCCTTAAGCGTCTCGATCGACCGCGTCCGCCGGTCCAGACGGCCGAGGAGGTCCTGGAGCGACGCCGAGAGCAGCGGCGCTTGGGGAACGATCACATACCGGGGACCGCAGCCGCCGATCAGCACCATCATCAGAGCTAGGCTCAACGGCAGCCATCTACCCGGACCCCTAGGCACTCTTAAAAACCCCTGATCATCTATTTCCCAAAAAGAATTTCCAGGGCCTGTCGGATATGGCCGACGCCGATCGCATCGATCCCCTCGACGCCGCCGAGCCTCGTCCGGTTCCGCTCCGGCAACAGGCACTGCTTGAACCCCATCTTGGCCGCCTCGCGAAGCCGGACCTCGGCCTGATGGATCGCCCGCACCTCGCCGCCCAAGCCCACTTCGCCCAGCACCAGAATTTTCGGATCCAGCGGCCGCTCCCGAAATCCCGACGCGACGGCCGCGACGATCCCCAGGTCCACCGCCGGCTCGTCGATCTGCATCCCGCCCACGACATTGATGAAGACGTCCTGTCCCTGGAGCTGCAGCCCGGCGCGTTTCTCCAGGACGGCGAGGAGCAGCGAGACCCGGTTGGGGTCCACGCCGATCGCCATCCGCCGGGGCAGGCCGAAGTTGGTGGGGGTGACGAGCGCCTGGAGTTCGACCAGGATCGGCCGCGTCCCCTCGATGCTGGAGACGACGACCGAACCGGCCGTGTTCGACGGCCGTTCGCTTAAAAAAAGCTCGGAGGGGTTCGAGACCTCTTCCAGCCCGAGCGATTTCATTTCAAAGACGCCGATCTCGTTCGTCGAGCCGAAGCGGTTTTTCACGGCGCGGAGGATGCGGTACGGATGGCCCTTGTCGCCCTCGAAATAGAGCACCGTGTCGACCATATGCTCCAGAATCCGCGGCCCCGCGATCGAGCCGTCCTTGGTGACATGGCCGACCAGGAAGGTCGGCGTGTTCGTTTGCTTGGCATGGATCATCAACTGCGCCGCCGACTCCCGGATCTGGCTGACGCTTCCGGGGGCGGAAGTAATCTGCGCGGTATAGACCGTCTGGATCGAGTCGATCACGATCGCGCGGGGTTTCAACGACTGCGCGGTTTTCAGGATTTCTTCAAGCGAGGTCTCGGACAGGATCAAGAGATTTTTGGAATCAACCCCCAGCCGCCCGCCGCGCATCTTGATCTGGTGCGGCGACTCCTCTCCGGAGACGTAGAGAACCGGCCGGTCCCGGCTGATCCGTTGAAACGCCTGGAGCAGCAGCGTGGATTTCCCGATGCCCGGGTCGCCGCCGATCAGCACCATCGAACCGGCCACGACCCCCCCGCCCAAGACCCGGTCCAACTCCCCCATGCCGGTGGAGAAACGGTCGTCCGCCGCCTGCGGGATCTCGCCGATCGGCCGGGGCTTCTGCGGGCTGCGTTCGGACGCCATCCAGCGCGACGGCGCCGCGGCCGCGGCCGTCTCCTCCTGGAGGCTGTTCCATTGATCGCAGTCCGGACATTTCCCCAGCCACTTGGGGGAAGAATAGCCGCAGTTCTGGCAAACAAACGACGTTTTGGGACGGGGCATAATTCACCGGGCTATTAAATAGGTGAGAATGTTTATCATAATCCATCGGGGGGGTGAAAATCAACCCGGGCACTGGAACGTCGGCAGATGATTAGGAGTAGGTATGTGACGGGTTATTTGAAAAGGTTAAAGTCGTAGATGGAATGGTGGTGACCGACGTAACGGAGTTCGGCATGATTGGGGCCGACAAATTTAAAGATAATCCGGTAAGCTTGGTCGACTCGGAAGCTCCAAACTTCATGCTCCTTGGGGCGCTTTTTTCGGTGTGAAGCGACGGGTGGAACGGGTTGCTCTTGAACAGGTCCGTTTTTGTGATGGCTTTTCGCTGGACGGTGGACGGCGGTTTCTTGAAGAGTCGATCGAATGTGGCCGTGGTCGAGATCTCGATCATCGTGGACGGCTACTCGATCAAATCGCGTAAAGACCGCCTTTTGGTTACCCTTCCTGCACGATGGTCCCGCTCAGACGCATCCAAGGCATCCAAAAATTCCCTCCGATAGAGACCGATGGCATCGCAAAAGGCTTCAAAATTCGCCCTGGAGATTTCGATCTGGATGCTTTTTTTGTTTTCTTTGTGACTTTGGCCTCAAGAGTTTGTGCCATGCAAAACCTCCTGTTGATGATTAAACTACCACACCGAACAGTCTTTATCAAGAACACGATTGGAACATCGGGCTCATCTTTATACGATGCGCCGTGGCTGCCGGCAGGCAGGGCGATCTAAAAGATCAATTTGGATGAAGGGCTCTGAGGCGATCTCTTTTTCAAGAGCCTCGTCGAGCTTCCGAATCTCCTCCAAGCCGGCTCCCTGGCCTTAGGCTCCCGTCTGCGAACATGACGGGACAGGCAAGAAAAAACCCGTGGGTCACATCCGTGACCTCACGGGCTTCTCAGGGAGCCTCGGAGCTTTTTCTTTTCAGTGTGAACTTCTGTTAAAACTTCTGTATGGCCTTGCAGGCCCTGCACTTGATCCGGACCAGATGGCCAAGGAATTCCATGACCTTATTCCCGCAGACGCAGATGTCCCGCGCAACGACTCGATGGGTCACTGGATCAACGGAGGCGGGAACGTTGCGATCCTGGCCGCAGCAACAGCGGTAGCGATAGATCAGATCCGGCAACGGGGGCCTCGCAATCTCCGCCAGCTTCTTCCCATCCACCGCACAACGGCATTCGTACATGAACCCTCCCTCCTTATGGGGAGGGAAGATACTACGGCGGGAACCACAAAGTCCTCGGCGAGTTATCGTCGAAGGATGGTT
>DATIYJ010000002.1 GCA_035517655.1 Nitrospiria bacterium
GTTTCTGGACAAAACCATCTTCGAGGCCGCCGCCAAGGCCGAGGGAGGGCTGGAAACCGAAACGGCTTATGACGACATCCAGCTCCAATGGACGGAGGAAGCGCGAAAGGTCCTTCGGATGATTCCGCCGGGTTTCCAACGAAGGCGTGCGAAGGCCAAGGTAGACAAATCGGGCCGCAAGAAAGGCTTGACGGTCATCACCAAAGAGTTTGCCGTCCCCCTTTTGGAAACCGAGGGACTCAACCTCAACGAGGTCTTGGCGATGGATAAGCTCCACTGGACACAGGAAGCGATTCAACGACTCGAGAAGGTCCCGTCGGGTTACATGCGTGACTGCACGCGCGGCATGATCGAACAGCACGCACAAAAGCTGGGAGCCGATACCATCTCCCTGGAGATCGCAAACGCCGGCATCGAGGAAGGCAAGCGGACGATGGAAGAGGCCATGAAAAACCCGGCCGTGCTCAACGAAATTCTCGCGAAGTTTAAAACGGCCAAAGCGGCCGAAGAGCGACCCAACGCCTGAGCATGCGCGTCCTCGCCTCACTCAACCACTGGGTGCATCTGGTATCGGTCGTGATCTGGATCGGCGGCTTGGCTTTCGTCGTGATGACCCTCACTCCGGCGCTCCGGGGAAAGTTCCCGCAAGAATCCACGAAGGTCTTTTTCCAGGACATTCGAAACCGTTACTACCGGATGTCCGGAATCCTCCTGGCGCTGATCTTGATCACCGGAGGCCTGAATGTGGGTTTTGCGCTTCGGGAGATGGATCACGCGCCGAAACTGTGGGTGATCTTTTTGGGCGTCAAGCTGGCGTTGGTAACGGCCTTCGGAAGCATTTACCTGTTGAACGTGCTGTATAAGTCGAACCCCCCGGAAACGGGCGAGGACGCGATCCCCTACGCCCATATCTCGCTGGTCCTGGGCCTGTTGATCATTCTGTGCGCCGCCTTCCTGCGGTTCTCTCACTAAAAACCCGGCCGTCTCACGGCATCCGACACGCGCGGCCGGAAAGGCGCGCACTCGGACAACGGGGTGAAGGTACATGGTCTCTTGAGCATTATTGTCGATCATGGTCCCTCTTCCGCAAACCGGGCCATCAATCAGTGGTGATCGTGCACACGTTGTTCAAAGTACTCGTCGTACCGGTGGACGAAGTCCTTCTGCGCCATCGGAATATGACATCCGCGGCACTTGGTGAAGTCCTCGGCCAACGGCTTCCCATCCGAAGCATAGGCCGAATAGACCCATGACCCCGTCTTGAGGTTGTCCGGCATATCCTTGTCCCAGCCTTCGCCTTTCGCCATGACGAAGATCGTCGCCAGATCGCTCTTCGCAAGCTTACCGTCCGCTTTGAATTCCAGCGTCCCATCGGCTTTCTCCCTTGCCTTATAGTTTTCCATCACGAAAACCGTTCCGTAAGGAAACTCCTTTCCGGCGGATGCCGTGGCCCCTTTGGGATTGAGGTATAGCTCCCGGATCTGTTTAATGGCCGGCCGCTGGACTTCCGACAGAAACTTCGGCCACGACTTGTAGTCCGCCGGAAAAGGAAGTTCACCGTCCTTCGGCGTTACCGACTGCGGAGCGGTCTCAGTCAGCGCCACGGCCGCAAAACCCAGCGTAAATATAGAAACAGCAACGAGCAATAACTTCTTCATGATGCACCTCTTCTTCTTTATTATCCATCTTCTCTCCGGCCTGAAACCCTCTGCATCGCCGTCTCTTTTCAATCATCCCTCTCCGGCTGAGTGACAAACCCGATCCGACCGAGCCCGGCCTTGGCGGCGGCCGCCATGACCTTGGCAACCGAGTCGTAATAGGCCAGCCGGTCGGCATGGATATGCAACTCCGGCTGCGGTTCCCGCTGAGCCTCGTTAGCAAACCGCGATTTGAGCTCTTCCAATGTGACCGACTCACCGTTCCAGAACAGGGTGCCGTCCTGCCGAATGGCCAATTCGATGTGGTCCGGCCGGGTGAGGTTGGGGGCGCTCGAGGCTTTGGGCAAATCAATCTTCACCGCGTGAGTCAATAGCGGCGCCGTGATAATGAAGATCACCAAGAGCACCAGCATCACGTCGACCAACGGGACGACGTTCATCTCCGCCATCGGACCCTGTCGACTACGTCCGTCAAAACTACCCATCGCCATGACGACTCCCTTCAGAACGCGAGGATGGACCATCCCCGGCCGAACCGCCGGCCTTGACACCGACCGTGATCAGCACGTACAGGTCGTGGGCAAACGCGTCCAGCTTGGCCAGCCACATCCGATTGCGCCGGTTGAAGGCGTTGTAGGCCAGTACGGCGGGAATCGCCACGGCGAGTCCGAGCGCGGTCATGATCAGCGCCTCCCCCACCGGGCCCGCCACCTTGTCCAGTGTGCCCTGGCCGGACAAACCAATGTTCACCAGCGCGTGGTAGATCGCCCATACGGTGCCGAACAACCCGATGTAGGGCGCCGACGAGCCCGCGGAGGCCAGCACGGTCAGACCCTGTTCGACTCGCGCCGCTTCCTGATCGATTCCGTTGCGCAGTGTCCGCGTCAGCAATTCGCCACGGCCCACGGCCGCCGCGAGCTTCTGTGAGACCTGTCGCTCGCAATCGCCCACCGCATTCAACGCGTCAATGGCCAGCTTGGCGAAGGCATTTTCGCTCGGCCAGCTCTCAACCACATCACTCACCGCCTTGAGCGATTCGGCCTCCCAAAACCGTGAAAGAAACGCCGCCGAGCGCCGTTGCACCAGAAAATTGGCCAGGGCCTTGGTCAGGATCAAATACCAACTCGCCATGGACAGCACGAGAAGGGCGGCGATCACTCCCTTGCCCAATAGGTCCGTCTGCGTGAGAAAGTGGGCAAATCCGAACGTGTGCTCCATCTCACCGTCCCTCCAGCTTAAACACGAAAGGTTGAAGCGCCGCCGCGCGTACCGCCGTCCCGTTTCGCATGGCCGGACTGCAACGCCAGGTTTTCACAGCGGCCAGGGCCGCGTCATCGAGCCGCTTGGACCCGCTGCTGGTCTCGACGCGGGCGGAGCTCATGCGTCCCTGTTCGTCCAGTTCCACCCAGAGAACGACCCGTCCCTGTTCGCCCAGCTTACGGGACGTCGGAGGATACTCCGGGGGAAAACGCTTTGGGCAGGTGTCCGCGAGCTCGGAGGCAAGCATCACCGGACCAGCCGGCTTGGGCGGGGCCTCGATAACCTGCTCGGGTGGTGGCGGCGCCGCCGGCTCTTCCGGCGTCACCACGGGGGCTTCGACCACAAGTTGCGGAGTCTCCGGCGGAGGCGGCTCCGGCTTGACCGGTTTGGGCAAAATCCTGGGTTTAGGCGGCTCCGGCTGTTGGGCCGGTGGCGGCGGATTGATGAAGTTCACGAAGAGGGTGACCGCCTCCTGCGGGGTGATTTGAACCCGGTACTGCCATAACGCAAACAACCCCGCACCGTGCAATGCAAGCATGACCAGCAGTCCCGCCAGTCTGTCCCAGGTCAACCTGCGCCCTCCCTCATGCGTCATCTGTTTCTATCCCGATCTGATCGCCGCCATAGTCAACCCCAACCAGTCGCGAACGGCGGGGATGCGACGCAGGATCAGTTTTTCGATGATCTTCACCACAAGCATGGACAGGCCGAACAGCGGCAGATAGACGGCGAAGATCAAGATCAGGACGCCAAGCCCGATCGAAAAGCGAGGATTTTGGATCGGATCCGGCGCGCCAAGCACGCCGGCGGGACGCCTCCGCCACCACATGTTCACGGAGCTGACGCTCAGGAGAATAAGACCGGAGGCGGTCAGCACGCCCAGGAGTTGATTCGGCCAGCCGAAAAGTTGCCCTTCGTGGGCCGCGACGCCGATCCCCACGAGTCGATCCACCAACAGACGGTCTTTAAAATCTTCCCGTTTGAGAATCGCGCCGGTCGTGCCGTCCAGGACAAGATCGACGCGCAAGGTCCTGTTCTGAGCCTCCGACCTGGCCGTCCAGTTCGGGGAGTCCTTGTCGGGCGGAGAGATCAAAACCGGAGGGGCGAGGCTGAGTGGAGCCACAACGCCCACCAGCCGGTCGATCGGGGAATAGTCCGCCGGATTCCGAGCCGCCTCCCCTTTTCCCCCTGCACGGGCCATATGGGCCGCATGTTCCGCCGGTATTGCCGTCGTGCCTCCGGCCGCAGCCGGCGGCACCTGTCCCGGCTCACCTTCGGGATGGCCGACGGGCCAGTCCGGCTTTGCGACCGCAGTGTGGGTTAGATCACGAACCTTTTGTAAATAGCTGCCCCACACAAAAGCCCAGGGCAGACCCGTTACCAAGAGAAACAGCGCGAGGCTCGATACCCAGACTCCGGTAACCGCGTGCAGATCGCGCCAGAAAAGGCGTGTCCCGCCGTTGAAACGCGGATAGACGACGCCGGCCAGGCCCCGACCCTGTCTCGGCCACCAGAGATAAAGGCCGGTGACGATCATAATGATCGCCCAGGAAGCCGCCAGTTCCACAATCGTCGATCCCGTGTTTTTCAGGAGCAACTCGCCGTGCAAGTAGAAGATCACATTCATCAGCCGGTCCATTTCTTTGACGGTCTTGAGAATTTGCAGGGTTTCAGGGTGAACGTACACACGGACGTCCTCGGCCCGCCGCTTGACGATGATCTGGGTTGCGGCATTCGGCGATTTCGGCAGTTCATACGAGTGCAGAACCGATCCGGGAACGGCGGCGAGCGCGGCTCCGACGCGGGCCTCCGCGCTGGCGGGGTGTCCCGTCACCACGAGATGGTCGTAGGGACGGTCGAGCCAGGGCTCTATTTGGGGCCGGAATAGATAGATGGAGCCGGTGACCGCCAGAAAGAGGACAAAGGGGATGCAGAAGAGGCCGGCATAAAAATGCCACCGCCACACGGCCCGATAATCGAACCAAGGCTTACGAGATGGTGATTGATCCGCTGTCGTCATGGCCTACCTCCTTTTGCCACCCTGCCACGCAACAGTGAAATACCTGCTGCAGGCCGTTTACTCATGACTTCCGCCGAAGGCCAGCGTTAGGCCTCCGAAGATTTGAAAGGGCGGCCCCAAGTGATTGCCGCCCGATGTCGTTGCAACGTATTTATCGTCAAAAATATTCTGACCAATCACAAAGACCTCCATATGTTTCCCAATGGGGTATGAGGCCGAGGCGTCCACCACGTGTTCCGCATCCAGACTTAAGGAGTTGGTGGTGTCATCCCACATGGAACTGAGGAGCCGGAACCGTACTTCCAGTTGGGCCCCGGCGGGCTGCCGGTATCGCGCGACGACGCTTACCGAATGGACGGGCACGTCCGGGGTCCGATTGCCCTCGATCGAAGGATCGGGGGGATTGGAAATAATCTTAGAATCCGTGTAGCTGTAACTGACCCCGGAAGAGAGCGTTTCGGTCAATTGCACGTCGCCGATCGTTTCAACACCCAGGCTTCTCGTCTTGCCGATATTCGTGGCTTGCACCGTGTATACGGGAGAGAAACTCGTCGTAATAAAATTGATCTGATCAATGACCCTGTTGTAAAAGAAGTTGACCTGGCCCTGGAAGGGTCCCTGGGAAAGATCCAATCCGGTCTCGCCTCCCCACAAGACCTCCGGCTTCAATTGGGAATCCGGCAGAAGCTTGAAACCCTCCGCGGTGAACTCCCGATAGAGGTTGTCGAGCGTCGGCGCCCGGAAGCCTCGATAGACGGAGGCGCGTATGGCAACGGCCTTGACGATTTGGTACCGCGTGGCGAGCTTCGGGTTCAGTTGAAGATAATCCTTGTCGTCGAACTGCGTTGTGGTCCCCGGGATGGTCACCATGCTGCCATTATAGTCGCTGACATAGTCCAAACGAATGCTAGGCAGAATTTCCCAGTCTGGGACCGGGCGGAGGCTCGCCTGTACGAACAATCCGGCGAAAAGCTGTTGTCCGCCTCCGTTGAGCACCGTGGGACTGTCGCCAGGAACGGCAATGTCCTGCTGCCGGTCGACGCCCTCGATATGGCGGATGTCCAGCCCCGCGTTGAGCAGTTTCACCAAACTGTCCGTGGTTCGCGTCCATTGCAGCGATCCTCCGACGTCGTTGGCCGGAGTCTGGTGCAGGTTGGAAAGGAACTCGGCGTTTCGGTCAAAATTGGGAGGGCTGAAATCGGTATTGTTCGTCGTAAAATTTTGATTCAAGAAAAAGAGATTGGCTTTGACGTCGCTTTGGGCATCGAGTATCCATCGTCCGCCCGTTGCCACATTCACGGTATCCGTGTCGTTGGCGCTCATGCGGGTGTCCAGCCTCTGGCGGTTTTTAAAATCGTTGCCGCGGATAAAACCTTCGAAATCCGCCGTGTGATAATCCATTTTAAGCTGGACGTTGGCAGAATCGCTCGCCGTTGCGCGATCGATCGCTCCCCGCACATCGGGCTCTACGGCGTCGTAGCCGGCCGTCCCGAAATAATTCGTATCCAGGCTGATTCCAAGATGATCGTCAATCTTCTGACTGCTGTGGACATCCGTTCGAAAGGTGCCGTCCGATCCGCCCAGAGTGGTCACTTTCAGTTCCGTTGCGTCGACCGGCTTCGTGACGATGTTCACCACGCCGCCTTCCGCAAAACTTCCCCATAGGCTGGAACTGCCCCCGCGGACGATCTCGATGCGGTCAATCGCCTCCTTCGGTACCCGGTTGAAATCGAGGTAACCAAAAAATGGATCATTGAGCGGAATCCCGTCCATGAGAACGAGTACGTGCGGCGCGATGCCTCCCAAGCCTCGAATCGATACCCAGTTCCCGGTGGGATGGTTCATAAAACTGGGCAAAGAATTGCTGAAATTGAGACTAGGGACCTCCCGCAGGACGTCGTCGGTCGCAATGGCCGGAGTCTGTTGGACCGCTTGGCGATCGAGAACGGTGCTGCTGACCGGAAGATCCGAAACCGTGCGCTCCGTCCGCGTCGCGCTGATGATTACCGGACTGAGCGTGGTGACCGGTTTGCCGGCCTCGGTCGTCGGCGCCGCTTCCGTTGATGGGTTTGTGGTTGTTTCCTCCGTGGCGTTCTCCTTCGGCGGTGCCGGTTCCTCCGCCAGACCGAGTGATGGGAAAATCAGCCCCATGCAGACGATCACAGCCGTACCGACCTGATTGATGCGGTTCATTCAGCGTCCCTCCGTTCTCGAATTGGACTTAGGTTGGCCGGACATCATGCGCACAGGCCCATGGCGTCCGGTCGAATCATGACTCGTCAGCGAGCGGTCGAAGCGCGGGTCAGCCGTGCAACGACGGCGTCACGACGCCTCAGATGGCGAAGGGATGGAGGGAGGAGCGCGGGTGGATGCGCCAACAACCCCGCCGGTTCCGGGAACGAGCGGGTTGGACTCAAGGAGTCGCGCGAGGGGTTGGAGCGGACGGTGTTGTGCGGGCGCGGCCGAATGCAGAGCGGCCGCGGCGCAATGCATGGACATCATGCAATGCGGGGAAGGATGATCATGCGACGATGAGGAGTGATGTTCTTCGTGGGGATGGGAATCGTATTGGCAACGGATGGCCTCACCCGTGAGAGTGAGATAGCTCAGGGTCACGACGGCGGTCAGAATAAATCGCCACGACCAGGATCGGAACCCTTGGCGCGGTTGGTTTTTCATGAAGACGAAAACGTTCATTCCTTAACCTGAGGCTGCCGGGTTGAATCCGGTCTATAGCCTCTCTCCGGACAAAAGTTTTTGAACAAGGGGGCGAAGATTCTCCGCCGTCGGGACTTCGGACAACACATAGCCGTCCAACAACACGGTCGGCGTGGAATTCACCCCGTAACGGTTGCCTCGCGAGACGCCTTCTTCCAATTTGCGTTTCGGCCCCCCGGAGGCGAGCCGCTTCTTCATGGCGTCCGGATTCACACCCGCCTCCTGAATCACTTTTTCTTCCACCGAGGGGTCGAGAATATTCAGGCGCTCATCCTGCAGCACACGAAAAAGAACGCCGGCCATTACATTCCCCCGGCCCTCCTCTCGCGCGGCCTCATACAGTTCGAACGGCATGCTCGGTTGGTTGCGAATCACGGGAAATCCCACATTGATCACTTCCAACTTGTCTCCGAACTCCCGTTTCAGTTCGGGAAGCACCGTCGCTTCAAAGTGATGGCAATGAGGACAATAGAAATCGACGAAGATTTCCATCCGCACTTTACCGGCGGAGTGCGCGGACGGCTCGTTCAGAATCCGATACGGAGGGGTCGCGTCCGCCTGGATTTCAACCGGCAATATTGACCCCGTTGAAATAGCTGTCACGGCCGAAAAAATGACGAAGAATAGTTTAAACAGCCTGGTTCTCATAAATGGCTCCTTCCTGCATGACATGTCTTTCTTGCGGTTCTTATTTCTGATGTCCCCTCGAAAAACGAATCTCGCGAGCGACGAGCCGATCCTGCTCCTCATCCACGTCGGCGACCAATCGATCCCCGACTTGCAATGTGTCCGCCCCCTCGGATTCCTGGGTTGCCTGAACCTTTGTGTCGCGGGTCAGAATCAGCGTAAGAGTCTGCCCATCGGTCGTGCGAACCTGAACCTGGCCGGGTCCCAGACGGATCACCGTCCCCATCACATGTTGTCCATGTGCATGCGCAATACTCAGCGCCCCGGTTGTCAACAGCGCCCAAGCCATAATCGTATACGTGACGGATCGCACGATGCGCTTCTCCCTCTCAATGCACATGGCTATCCTCCGGATGAAACGGCACATCTTCTCCTCGAAGGAAGCGGTCTTCCTCAGCCTCGCGCTCTCGTTCCATCTGACTTACGGGATTAAACCGTTTCATCTCCTCCAGCTCCTGTTCCGTGATCACGGGAAGGTGACGAATGAACCGGACCAGTTTCCAGCTGTCACGATCGTCTTCCGGACGACCCGTTCCCCACCCCGGCATCGCGGTGAACCGGATGCCGTTATGAATGATGTAGAACAACTCCCCGTCCGAAAGCCGTTGGGTTTCTTGCTCCCTCAAGTCGGGAGCTTTGGGATAAACGCCCCGACCGATGTCCGTCTTACCGCTTCCATCGTTTCCGTGACACACGGCGCAATGATCGGCAAAGTGCTCCCGGGCCTCCGCCAAAATCTCCGGCGTGGCCGGAATCGGGTTGTTGGCTTCCCGCTGTTGTCGAGGCACCGCAAGATGCCGCAGATATCGAGCCAATTTCAGTTCGAGAACGCTCGGCGCATCCTTGGCGCTAAATCCGTGCCGCACGAACCATACACCCGCACCTACAGATCCCAACACCATTCCGAAACCGATTACGATCACCGTTTTTTTCCACATCGCATCGGCCTCATTCACCCTACAAGCAGGAATAATGCTGATCAGAAGAACGCGCGCTCTACTTCATAACCTCGGCGTCGCAGTACCAATCTACCCCCCCTTTAGTCCCCTTGACGGTTTTGATCGCATCGAGCAGTTGCTCTTCCTTCACGCTGCCGTCGTGCTCCACGATGGCGTGACCTTTCATGCTCTGTAGATCGACGGACTTCACACCTTTGACCGCCATCAAGGCATCGGTGATCTCCTTCGGATAGAACTCGCAGTACTGTCCGCCCAGCATGAGCGTGACCTGTTGGTCCGCCGCCTGCGTTTGAATGGCCAAAATACCCATAACCAATACGACCGCCATGACCGCGTTTACCCACATCCTACGCATGTCCGACCTCCTTGTTGTTATGAACGTGCCGTAACTTCATATGGACTATCGGGCTGTCCATCGACGACTAAAAACCTGATCCAAAAATTTGTCTGTTTGGGTTTTTATGTTACCTACATACCCTTATTCTGCATGTCAGAGGAACTATCCGGCGCGGCGAAATTCGTCAGGTTCGGCGGCGACGTCTGCGTCAGCAAAGCCGTCAATCCCAACACGGCCACCGCAAGGAGACACTGCAGTGCGACAAAGACCTGAAAGTGAACCACGGCGATCCGGGCCGAACTGTAACGCAATTCCAGCATGCGATGGTCCGCGCTCCCGGTATCTCCCCCCAACAGACAGACGACGCGATGGATCGTCTTCCCGATAAAACTCACGCGCACGGGTTCTCCCGCCAGGGTCTGGAGCGCCGGCCGGATATAGTAGCGGCTGAGGGCGCCCAAGGCCAGCATCGGGACGACGAAGGCAAGCTTGAACAGAAGCGTAATCCCGTAAGGCGTTCCCACCAAGTTGGACACCGTCCGGAGGTGAAGCCAGGCGGCATACACGCCGGTGAGAATCAAGACACCGACGCATCGAGCGGCGAGCCACGAAAAGCGATGGATCGAAGCGGTCTGGAATGGAATACGCTTTTTCTCATCCAACGGCGCCCAAATCTTCGGCAGGAGAAACCGCAGCGGGACCAACCCTCCCACCCAGGAAGAGATCGCCATCATATGCAGCCAGTCGGCGGCCACCGCAATGGAAAAATCCCCTTTGTCGGCTGCGTGACCCGACAAACTGACCGTAAGACAGAGCCCCGCGGAAGCCAACAGCCAGAGGACCTGCTGTCCGGGTCGCGCGCGATCTTTTTTAATGAAGAACCAGAGCGCGATTAACAAACAAAGGATGGCCATCTTGGCTATCCAAACCTTGCCCGCGTGGGTCTGCGAGATAATGAGGGGGAGCATCGGAAGCACCGCCGAGAAAGGTTTCCGGCTCATCATCTCGGCGCGGATAATCAGATCCACGATGCTGACGATGAATAAAAGGATCAGCCAGCGGCCCATCCAGCGCTTTAGATCGCGCTGACCGGTCGCCTGCGCTCTTTCCAAATCCGGCGACCCTGAACCCAGAACCCTTAGACTTCGGTTCAGCACCGTCGATCGGAAAACCACGCCTCCGACCAGAAAAGCGACCCCCAAAAAGGTCAGCCACTGGACCAGCACATGAAAATACATCGTATGACCGGTCATGACTTGCCCTCGATCATAAATTTAAAACGGCCCTCGGTATGATGGGTATCAATGGCAATCACGCTCCAAGAGACGGTATACGTCCCCGGCGGCAAGGGCGGCAGGCCGACCTCAAGAACGGTATGGTCGCTGGGATCCACCTGGCCGTCCCCTTTATCCACCTTCTTCCCGTTCGAATCGAAAACCTCCAACGTGCTGAACAGCGGTTCGATCGGTCCATCGAACCAGATCTTCACCTGATCCGGAGAAGTTTTTGCTTCCGACCCTACTCGTGGATCCGAATGATCCGGAAAGGCATGACCCCATACCGGCATCGGAACGATTAAGAGAAACCCCAGCAGGACCCCGGCGATTTTTTTTGGTTTTTCAATCATGGCCGCCCTGCCGCGAACCGCATGGGCCCAAACAGACGCCGCCCTCCCTTTTCAAGTTACCTTTGAGTCCCCCCCAGAACCCCATAAAAAGGAGTCCAGGTATAGGTTTTTGGGAACATATCGTCCAGATACAGGTGGATCAGGGCCTGTACTCCGTGGCCCCCGCTCTGGCTGTTGATCGGCACGATGCCCTCCACGTTAACCTGGTAGAACCGACCGGCCCAGGCGATTCCCGGATAGTACGCCCCGGTTTTTTTCCCGAAGTCCGGTCCATTTAAAGGCATGTCCACGCTATATTCCACGATCGGAACAAGACGATTGAAAGGCCATCCGATTCCGATGTCTTTGACATAGGATTGAAGGTAGAGGAGGCTGTATTCCAGAACCAGACCGTATCCGAGGTCGCTTGCGATATCGGAGGAATCGGAGCTCGGATTTCGGAAAGGTGAGCCGATACCGACCAGTCCGGTAACGGCAAACGGCTTCAAATACCCCAGGGCGTCGGGAAGATCGCCGAAGCCGTACCCGAAAAGAAACGTCGGAGTCACCGTACTGAACTGATCCCTGACCTTCTTGGCTCCTGTGTTTCCCCAATCATAATCGATCATCGCGGTGGCAAGAAATTCATGCTCCGGAATACGCACCATCGTGTATTTGACGTGCAGTCCCAGGTTTTGCCAACCCCGTTCGGAAGGTCCGTCGTTAGGATTGTCCACATCGTATTCCCAATCCACACCGAAGCCCAGGTTGGGCGAGAGCCGTTTGGAAATCCCGCCGCCATAGGCAGTGGCCTGGCCTTCGCTGTCCTTTTGGTGGGAGTACCCAAGAAGATCCATTTCATCGGACGCAAAAGGATCTTCAACCGACTCCGATTCCACGAAAAATCGCTGTCCCACCACCCCATGAGCCCACAGAGCCGTCGGACAAACCATAAAAATTCCGAGACACATCACGACGATTAAAGAAAACATCGAACGAAGCATCGATCTCCCCTCCTGATGGTTTTATCCCGTGATTGAAACGGAATTGAAGAACCCCGGCCTTCCAGCCGGGGATTCTTCGATCCGGGTGGAAAAGGCCTCCATTTTTAATTCGCTCGCCAACCCCGCCCTCACAGGCGGGGATTGCGCTCACTATGCGGATTCATCTCGGCCGTACGGACGGATCAATCCACACCACAGGAATATCAATTGGATTCTTTGGTCTTGTTACGAGAAAGAAAGAGGGGGTGGTCGGATATATAATGAAAAGATGGAAAGGCTGGTGAAAAAGCGCTCGCGATAAACGACTTCGCTTTCAAAGGATGAATCGAAGCCTTGTGTGAGATTCAGATCGGAGGAATGAACAAAGGCCGCGGCCGCGCACATCCAATCGCAGAAAACGGACGCGTGTTGTTTGGCGTGGTCGGCATCGTGCTCATGCTGAAAGTCATGCTGCACCGCCCCGACCATCATAAAGGCGGATAGGAAGAGATAGACCGCGGTGATCAGCAAGGCGGTCCGCTTCAAATTTCCCCCGGAAATCTTCATTGTGCGTTACCTATACCAGAAAGGGTCTAAGACTGTCAAGAACGGAGGGTATCCTCCGTGGTGACGGACGACCCTATGACGATCTTCGAACAGGTCGTCATGCTCCGTCTTCTACATCGGCGCTTTGGCCAGATGACCAAGGCAGCGACCGGCCCGAGACGGGGCAAGGAAATCCCGGATCTGCCTCATTGCAAATCCCAGCAAAGGAGGGCCCCATCCCGAGCCGGCCTTGCCGTTTAATGTTCGGCCGCCCCTATACCCCCCGACGAAGCCGAGTATTCATAACCCCGATAGCCGCAGATAATGCAGCGCCAACTTCGTTCCCTGTACTCCCAAAACAGGCTGAGAACATTCCCCTCACCACTCGTTTTACAATGAGGGCAGATTAATGGTGAAACCGTCTTTTTACGCATGGACGACCGGGCCCCTTTGGATGATTTGATTGTTTACAATCCGAACGCGCGGCGGAAAGAACAACTGCCGTCCGTCTCTCGAATAGATCAGGACGAAGGCATGAGTCACACGCGGCGCCGGATCGAGCTCGATTTATATTTTTTTACGGGTAAAAACCTTCAGGCGGGAAAAATAGGAGGAGGACGGATGTAGAATGAGAATACGGAAAGATGCCCCAAAACCGGTTCCGCATAGACGGCCGGCCTCTCAAAAGAAGGCTCTCTCGCCCCGTCCGAAACCCGCAGCTCGGCCGAATGGACGAACGTTGCAGCCGAGCACATCCAGTGACAGAAAAGGGTCGAGTGCTGTTTGGCATGGCCGGCATGATGCATTCGATGAACGTCCTGCTTGCCCGCCCCGACCGCCATAAAACCGGACAGGAACAGGTAGACCATCGCCAGAACCAGGGCCGTCCGTTTGATCTGTGTCTTTTGTGTCATCATGGTTGTTATTTATGATTCATATAATCCTTTTTTAGGCGGCGGTCAAGTTTTTTCTTAAAGGCTCCCACGGCAATGTCGGCTGCAACAGGTCGGTTAAAAATAGTATTGAAACGAGGCTCGGAGAGTGCGCGGCACGCCGGGATGGACGACAAAGTCCGGCCGGGCATTCGTTTCACCCTGCAGCCGGGATACATAATAATACTCAATGTCGTTCCACTTCACATCGAACAGGTTGAAGATGTCCAGTGCGACCCGCCACTGCTTGGGTTGCTGGTAACCCAACAGGACGTCGAAGGTCGTATAGGCCGGGGATTTCTCGCTGTTGTCCTCGACCAGCGGCGATTCCCCGAAGTGCCGCGCGTGGAGGGCGCCGAACCACCCCGAAGGCAGCTGCGCGGTCAGACCGGCGTCGACGACGTTGGTCGGGCTGTTGGGGATATACCGTCCCGTAATAGCGGGAGCCGTCGCGCAGGGGTGGGTCGGATCGGCGTCTCCGCACCCCAGATCGTCCGGAGACACGTTATGATCGAAACGTCCCTGGGTAAAGGCGGCATTCAGGTCGGCGTAAAGCCAGTCGGTCAAATGAACCTTGTTTCCCCATTCAACGCCGGTGCGGGTCGTGGCCCCGCTGGGCTCGGTGGCGCCGGCGTCGCCGCTGAAGACCAGCTCCGATCTTAATTTCAGCAGGAACACGTCGACCGACGTCTCCCACCTCGGCACCAGCGTGCTCCGCAGCCCCACCTCGCCGCTGGTCGCGCGGGTGAGCGGCGAAACGGGCGGGGCGTCCGGATTTTCTCCGCTTCGCGTGACGCCACGGGCGTCGTTGCTGTGATACCCGTCCGCGATATCGATGAAATACGCGGTTCGGGCCCAGGGACCCAGGACGATTCCCAGCTTGGGGCTGAAGATGCTTTTCTTGACGGTGCCGGTATTGCAGCCCAACGGGTCGCTGTTGATATCGCACGTGTCGTTGCCGTTGAGCATTTTGTCCCTGACGTTGAACGTGAAGGCATCCTCGCGCAGGCCGAGGATCGTGCGCACGGCCGGGTGCCATTGCGTGTTGTTCTCGTAGTAGACGGCGCCGTTCGATTCCATCACGCCGGCGTCTTGCGTCGTGCTCAGGAACTGACGTTGAACGGTGTGATCGATGCCCACGTCCCCGATATCATCGACGCGGGCCTGCACGCCGATCAGATTGGACATCGGCAGACCGGCCGGGTCGGTGTACCAGGTCTTTGAACCCTTGAAACCGTAAACCACCCGGTCGTCATGCTGCAGCATCTGGTCCCCGTTCACCGGGTCGGACAAGTCATAGGTGAAGGTGGACCAAAGGTTCAGTTTGTAGCGGATAAGGTACGCGGAAAACTGCGATTCATCGGCGTCCGTTCGCTTGACCCGGTTGAAGGAGAGGCTTTCGCGGGTCGTCTCGCCCCCGTCCGTCGGGGCCAGGGTCCCGAATCGACCGATCAGTCCCTCGTCGACCGCATGCTCCGGCACCTGATCCGTGGAATTCCACTGGCCGGTGTAAGCCATCGCGGTGATCGTAAAAAAGTCCCGGTTCGTCCCCTGATGGTACCTCAGCAGGCCGTTCAGCTTGTTGTAATCGTCGGGGTTCACGAACGGGCCGTCGTTATGGTAAACCTCCCCGGCGTAGAGGAGCGTGCCGGCGCCCACCTCGGGCGAACCCATCAGCAACGCGCGTCGATAGCCGTCCTGTCCGTACCCTAAGGTTGCGGTGGTGTCGACCTTGTTGAGCAAACCCATGCGCACGGTGCCCGCCGTCGCAAAATCGCCCTCGTCGGCGTAGTAAGGGCCCTTCTTGTAATGGAGATCGCCCACCACCTCGGGGATCAGGAAGTTCAGGTCCGTGTAGCCCTGACCGTGGGCGTGCGTGGGCATGTTGATGGGCATGTCGTCGACTTCCGTGGCGAGATCCGTGCCGTGATCCAGATTGAACGCGCGCAGGAAATATTGATTCGCTTTGCCCTCGCCCGAGTGCTGGGTCACGATGAGGCCCGGAACGTTTTCCAGCAAGGCGCCCGGTCTCAGCAGCGGTTGGTTCTCAAGTTCCTGATGACCAACATCGCCCGATGAGGCGGCATCAAGGGTGCTGACCCCCGTGGCGGTCACGTCAACCGTTTCCAACGTCTTGACCTTGCCCGTGTCATCGTCCGCGAAGGCCGTATTTACCCCCTCCGTACCGGGAGCGGGCGCCATCACCGTTCCGACCGCCGCGACAAAAATCACCATGACAAACCTGGGATAAAGGAATTCGCACACGGAACAATAATGCATGGCCGCCGTTCTCAACATTCTCAGCATTATTTATTCTCCAAATATATTATCCGCCATGATTCGCGCCTCTTTTGCTTGGCTCGGTCATAAACGAAAGCTTCGTGACCCCCGCGCTTTGCAAGAGAGCCATCAGGCTCACGATCTGCCGGTAGGCGATCTCGCCGTCGGCGTGCAGCTCGACCGCCGGCGATTCGCCCCGTTCGATCCGCATCCTCAACATACGCTCCAGCTCCTCCCGGGTGATGGGGACGCCTTCCAAAAACAGTTGGAGATCCCGGTCGAGACTGACGACCAGGGCGTTCTTCACCGACGAGGTTTTTGCATCCGCCTTCGGCAAATTGACCTTGACGCTGTGCTTCAACAAAGGCGCGGTCACGATAAAAACGACCAGCAGCACAAGCATCACGTCGATCAGGGGAATCATGTTGATTTCACTCAACGGCCGCGGAGAGCCGTCTTCTTCCATCGGATCCGGCGCCATCTTCACTCCTTGATTCCGGACCCCGCACGATCGCGGGCCTGGTTTTCAGACAAGATCCGCCCGAGCAAATCCTGGGCAAACCTGTTCAACCCGTTGGCCAGCACCCTCAAACGGCGCACAAAGATGTTGTAGGCCACGACGGCCGGGATCGCGCAGGCCAGACCCGCCGCGGTCGCGATCAAAGCTTCGCCGATCGGACCGGCCACGACGTCCAAACCGGCGGCGCCGGTTTGGGAAATATCCTTGAGCGCGGACATAATCCCCACAACGGTTCCGAACAATCCGATGAACGGGGCGGTATTACCGATGGTCGCCAACAACCCGAGACCGGCTTCCGATCGGGTCATGCAGTCTTGAACCGCCTGTCGCAACGCGCGGGCGACTATCTCGGCCGAATCGCCGGCCCCTCTGTTCGCGATCCCAAATTGCTCACGATACCGTTCCAAGGCTCGCAATCCGCTATCGGTCAACTGGGCGTAGCCCCCTTTGAGGTCCGCGCTTTCTCCAATCCTTGCGGACAAAATCACTTTCGTATTCCAAAACTGCTGCGCATAGCGCTTGTCCGCGCGTAGGGCCCGCCAAAACTCCAACGCCTTGTACAGGATTAAAAACCAGGTAAGGAAGGACAAACCGACCAACAACCACAAAACGGCCGTGACGACCGGGCTGACCTGTTGCAGGTAGACCGCCCATCCGCCGCTTGTGACCGAATCCGTCGAACCCATGCTTCGCCTGCCTTGACGTCAGTTAAGCCGAAAACGAACCGGAACATCGACCCAGGCCGGGACCGACTGATCACCCCGCCGGGCCGGCACAAACAGCCAGCGTTCCACCGCCCGCAGGGCCGCGTCATCCAGAATTTGGGCTCCCGAGCTTTTCTCCAGCAGCACGCGATCCGGACGTCCGTCCGGATCGACAAGCACGCGGACGATCACCGTGCCCTGCAAACCCAGCCTTAGTGCCATTGGAGGATACTCCGGAATGGGGTTTTTCAGGTAGTCCGCGTCGAAAGCGGGATGGGTTTCCGGCAACATTTCTCTCGTCGACTCCCGACCCTTTTCAGAATCGGTTTGCGGACGGCTTTCCTTCGGCCCATCGGAAGGGACGGACGACGGGGGAACCGGCGACTCCGTCGTTTCCGCCTTTTTTTCAATTTCGGATGAGGGCGTCGGCGGCTCGGGGACCGGCGACGGGATCGGAATAAGCGGCTTGGGGACCGGTCGGGGGCTCGGCGCCCGCGTTTTTGGAGCCAGAGAGGGGCCGGGGGATGGCGCCGGAGCGATCAGGCTGATTTCGAGCGGCTGAGGCGGTCGTATAACCGGCATCGCCTTTATGAGTTGGAGGACGAACCATCCGCCCGAGAGATGGATCCCCAGCGAAAGCAGCGCGGCCGCCAGGATGCGGCGCGTTCGCGCCTCCATTGTCCATCCGAATTCATGAGACCCGATCATGATTGTTGTAGTCCTCGTTGCCGGCGGTCCGGCCGTGAGGGTTTGGTTCCATGTATCGTATTTATTTTCCTCTGGGAACCGCGCCGCCGAGCACGCCGAACATTCCGGGCAGGTCGGGCAGCGACTCGGCGCGGCCCGTCAGAAAATAGACGCCCACCACCAGGCTGAACAGGCCCGCCGCCACGCCGACCGCCACATACACGCCCCGTTCCCTCTGCGCACTAAGAAAGCCTGTGGCCGTGACCACGGCGATCAGGCTGTTGCTGAGGATAAGGCCCGCGACAAAGGTTCCCATCAACAGCAGACCACTCGCGACTCCGCTCGTCCCACCGACGGCGGCAATGAGAAGGACCTGCGATCCCGTTTCGGCGCCGATGCCGTGAATGATGCCCACGATGAAGGCGGAAACCGGACTGTACCGTGTCAGCCGGTGTCGATGTTCATGCGCGCGCCCCTCCAGCCACTCATGCATCCGGTGCCAGAGGTAGGCGATGCCGGAGAAAACCAGCATCCAGCGGCTGCGCAACCTGAACTCGGCCCGGCCGCGGAGATACTGGACCAGGGAGTAGAACACCCAGGCGGCCAGGAGGAGCAGCGTAAATCCCACGACCCGCTCGAGGATCGGGTCCACCCAAGCGGGCAGAAGCGCCTGGGCCAGGAGCGCCGCCGAACCGAGCGTGACCACCATGGCCGCATGGCCGAGCACGTACATCGTCGAGAGGAACAGAACGGGCCGCCCCGTGCGCAAGGCGGACACAAACGCACGGTCTCCCTTGCCCATGGCCCCCGCCTGCGGCGCGTCTCCCGTTCCGCCGGTGCTTGTGATGTCCGTGAAGGCCGCGATATGGTCCCAGTCGATCCCGTGGCGGAAACCGTAGAGAAACGAGGTGAGCAGCACCAGCCATAGATGTTCCATCATCGGCTTTCCCTCAGCCTCATGAGAGCGCCTTGCCGGTGGTCGTCATGCTCAGCTTGCCGTGTTTGACGCCTTTGGTCCCGATGAGACGATCCGCAATCGCCTTGACCGCCGCCCCCTTCCCCATCACGACCAGCACCTCCATGCAGTTCCGTTCATCCAGATGGACATGGAGCGTGGACTGGACCGCTTTGTGATATCGGTGCTGGAGATGGGCCAGCGTTTCGCCCAGCTCCCGGACGTCGTGATCGTAGACGATCGTGATCGTCCCGACGACCGCCTCCCCGAGCTTCCACTCCTCTTCGACCAGTTGATCGCGGATCAGGTCCCGGATCGCCTCGGACCGGTTGACGTATTTCTTGTCCCTGATCAGACGATCGAAGCCCTCCAGGAGATGGTGGTCGAGGGAAACCCCGAAACGGATGGTTTTCTTCATCGAGGGGGAACTCCTTCCGGAATCGTGTTACGATTTTATAGAATCGTAACACATTCGGGAAGGCGTGTCAAGGACGGGAAAGGCGGGGGCCGCGGAAACGAGGGGCCTGGAGAAGCCTCGCGACTGTCCAGGCCGTTGCGTAAAGCACTCCGAGGAGAACGACGTCCGCCGGGCCCACAGGCATATCCCAGGCATACGCAATATAGAAACCGATGAACGCCGCCGCGCCTCCAATCAACGATGCGAGCGCCGTGAACTGGCGCATGTTGCGCGCGAACAGGTGCGCGATCAGCGCGGGGATCAGCAAGAAGCCGAACGAAATCAGCGGACCGACGCTGAGCACCGCCATCGAAACGGTCAGTCCGATCAGGATATAGAGCAACACGTCCCAGAAAACGACGTTCTTGCGAAGGATCGCTGCCATGTCGCGGTCGAAGGAGACCAGGAGCAGCTCCTTCTGAAACATTCCCAGCACCGCGAGAACAAGCGCAAGCGTTGCCGCCGTCAGCGCAAGATCGAAATTGGAAACGGCGATGACCTCTCCTTTCAGCATGTCCAGCCAGCCGATCTCGCCGTAAGGGTTTTGTGACAGAAGCAAAATGCCCAAAGCCGAAGCCACGACGTATGCGGTGCCAAGCCGGGCTTCGGGTTGTCCGCGGCCTCTTCGCTCCATGAACGCCAGCGTCAGAATCGCGGCCAGAGAAAACGTGACCGAGCCCGCGAAGGCCAGCGTGTGAGCGCTCTGCGAACCGTGCTCCGCCGGATTGAAGCCGAGCCATAAAGGAAGTGACAGAGCGATCGCAACGCCCGTCGAGGAAATCTGAGGCAGCGCAATGCCCATAAACGCCAGCCGGCGCATCACGAGATAAACGCCGACCAAGGGGCAGGCGAGGCCGACGAGTATGCTGGTGTAAAGCGAATTGCGCAGGAGAAAATCGGGCGAGAGAATCTGATGAAGCGTTTCCATATCAGTCTCTCCCTTCTTCAAATATTTTCGTCATGCGTTCAGGTGTTAGCAAGTCGTGGGCTGTACCTTGGAAGACCTTTCCCTCATGGAGCCATACCACTTGATCGGCGTGCCTGCGCACCGCCGCAAAGTCGTGCGTGACGAGCAGGACGGTGATCTTCCTTTCCTGGCGAATCTGCGAAATGAAGTCCATCACGGCACGCGTTGTCGCGTGATCCACGCCGGCCGTCGGTTCGTCCAGCACCAGGATGCCGGGGCGAGCCGCCAGGGCACGGGCGATAAGCACACGTTGTTTCTGGCCTCCGGAGAGTTCGGCAAAGCGCTTACGGGCCAATTCCCCGGCGCCCGCCGCATGCAGGCATTCGCGCGCGAAGGCGCGTTCGGCGGCCGGGATGAAACGGCCTGCGCGAACGCGACCGTAGGTGCCCATCAGGGCGACCTCGAACGCCGTCAGCAAATAAACCGGGTCGAACTGAACGGCTTGAGGGACGTATCCAAACACTAGCGGTGCGTCCGCGGACGCGGCTTCGATGCGGCCGGCGACCGGTGGAAGCAGCCCGAGCACGGTTTTGAGCAGCGTCGTTTTGCCCGAGCCGTTGGCGCCGAGAATGGCGGTAAAACTGGCTCGGGCGATTGTGAGGGATATCCCGGACAGCACCGCTCGGCCTTTGTACCCGATACCCAGGTTCTCGAAAGTGATCAGGGGTTCATTCATGCTTTTTGTCCGTGTCCGCCCGGGTCTTCCGGGCGGACACACTCTCCCGCGGTTACTTTCTCGCCTGCACGGTCGCGACCATCGTGTGAACAATGTAGTCCATCATCTTAATGTAGGTCTCCGTCTGCGGCACGCCGCCCGGCATGATGGGCAGCGTTACCATCGTCGCGCCGGTTTGTTCGGCAATGCGTTCCGGCACCTTCTCGGGAAACTGCGGCTCCCGCACGACGATCGGCACACGCCCGGCCTTCATCCCGGCGATCAATTCCTCGATGTGACGCGGGGTCGGATCGATGCCGGGCCTCAGTTCGACCGTGCCGAAGAAGTTCATGCCGAAGCGCGCCGCGAAGTAGTTCCACTCCTCGTGATAGGAGATGAACTTCACGCCCTTGAGCGGGGCGGCTTCCTTTTCCCATTCGGCGATCTTGCCGTTGAGCTTGGCGAGATACGCGTCGCGGTTGCGCGTCAAATCCGCTTGATCCTGGGGGGCGAATGCGACCAGTGCTTTGTAGATGTTTTCGATCGCGGTCTTCGCCAATACCGGATCGAGCATGTAGTGCGGGTTCCCGTAGGGATGAACGTCGCCCGCGTAATGCTCGGTTGTTTTGGGCACGTCGAGCGGAACGATGCCCTGCGAACAATCCACGTAGCCGGACCGGTCTCTCTGGATGCGCGGATTCTTGCTCGCCTCCAGCAGCGCCGGTAAAAATGCGTGCTCCATTTCAAATCCCTCCGAAAGCAGCAAGTCCGCCCGGTTCATCATGGGCACAAAGCTGGGTTTCATCGGGACGCCGTGCGTGTCTTCGACGCCGGTGGCCAGGCTGTGGACCTCGACCAGGTCTCCGCCGATCTCGCGGGTAAAGTCGGCCATGTCGGTCAGCGTCGAGACGACCCGGATCTTGGCGGCATGAGCCGGCGCCGTCCATCCGGACAAGGCCGCCGCGAGCGCGATGATCGATAATAATCTTACTAAGGGTTTCATGGAATATTCCTCCTGTCCAGAGTTAGCGCTGCTGCCAGCCATGCGCGTGCGAGCCGATGATCCAGGCCCATTGCATATAAACCGCGCTATCCGAACGCAAGCCCGACGCGGCATTGGGGTCGGTGTACGTATATTGAAGCCGCAGCTGATTCCAGTGGCTGAGGGCCCATGTAATGTATGCAGAGTACGCAGAGGATTTGGCCTGCTTGTTCACCATGTCCTCCAGCCATTCATACAGGACTCCGTCCGACCATTGCCGATGCCACTTGTACGTGAGATACGAGTACAAGCCGTAAGCACCGACGGAACGGCCGGGCAGGGCGTTGCCCGAAGGGTCCGCGACGTCGTAACGGTTGTCGCTGTAGAGCACTTCCGTCCCCCAGGTAAGGCTCTGGAACTGATTGTTCCGAAGCGGCTTCCAGCTCAGCACCCAGTCCGCTCCCACGAGACGGCGCTCCCGCTCGGTCAACGTGTTGCCCGTCACGGCAGGAAGCGCCTGAACGGCGGGGTCCCATTGGGTCACGGTATTCGGATTCCACAGGCCCGAAACGCCGGGTTCGAGCGAGATGTCCGGTGTCAGGTCGAAATAAGTGGACAGCCGGCCCCAATAGTTCAATCCGCTCCCGTGACGGAAATCGCCGACAAAGTTCGGCGGGTTATCGCCGCCGAATTGTTGCCCCGCGCCGAGCGTCAGGCTGATGTAGCGCTCCGCCGGCACGAGCCAGTTCACCTGCACGCCGTCCGTCCTCGATTCGCCGCCGATGTACTGATCGAGCACGAGCGGACGATTCACGAACGGCAGTTCATGGTCGTGTATATAGCCCAGGCGCCCGAACTCTCCGAAGAAGCGTCCCGCCTTCACTTCGAGATTCCCCGGAAGCGCCGTGGTCTGGAGCGCGGCCTCCTCGACCCCCAGACTCGACTCGCCGGTCGCCGTATCCGCCGTTGCGTTGATGACCGCGTAGCCCTTTGCGAAGGGATCCACGGATCCGGCCACATTCAATTCCACCGAACGTTGAAATAGATCAAACCCGCCGGGCCGGTCGCTGTCCGTTTCCGACGCTCCCCGGCTGCGATAGGAGAAGATGGTCTCCCCCACGAGCCCGATGGACGGGTTGAACTCGCTCGGCAGGACCTTCTTTTGCGATTCGACCAACTGATCCACTTCCTTCTTCAACTCATCGATCATCTTTTGCTGCTCATCCATGGCTTCTCGCTGTTTCTTCATCGTATCATCCGTCGTGCCAACGCGTCCGTCGGGGTCCTGATTCCGCTCATCTTTATTTTGAACCTGATCCGAATCCGCTTCCTGGGCCATTGCTGAAATAACCGAACCCATGGGAAGGAAAATCAGAACACCTATAAGCATAAAACGCATAATGCCTCCACTCACCAATAAATTTCCAAGGAGTGATCATGACGATCACCGATGGAAGTAACGATCGTGTCTCGGTTCTTTTGGACTGACCCGTATTGTATAAAGGTAACCGATTAGACCGGGGGAGCGATGGGAGGGGGTCCTCTTTTGAGGCAGTCATCCCAAAGGAGGGTTCTTACAAAGAAAATCGAGGCACTTTTACCCGAATGGAAAGACACAAGGTAAACGGCAAAAAGAAAAAGGGCGGCCGGTTGAATGCTTAAATGGATCCATTGACCGATGCTGCACCCATGCGGGTCACCCAACTCGTTCGCAGCATAGATATGGTAGAAAGCGAAGATGGAGAATAAGAAAAGATAAAGAAGTAAGAGAAGAGTACCGACGGACCGCCAGCGTGACCGAGAGTTCGAACCGGCCATAAAAGAGCGAAGCAGCATGGGTGGAGTATAGATATCCGGATCTCGGATTGTCAATGAGAAGATTAAATAGACTTGAAATAATTGGCGGGTACACCCCGGATCTAAGACCGATACCGTTTCATCTAACTTCGACGGATATACGGATATCCTGCATGGAAGCCACGGGACGGCCGTCCTTCAGGGCCGGGAAAAAACGCCACGTCCTAAGGGTGTCGAGTAT
>DATIYJ010000003.1 GCA_035517655.1 Nitrospiria bacterium
CGCAACCCAATAAGTCGCACAGTAGCCCTACAGCAATGATAAATTGTACTCCTCGCATCATTTTAACTGTATTTCATCACAATATGAATAACAATCTTCACCGAAGAGTCATATTGGTTGTTAAACCTATTTGAGCAGGACTATTAACCAATGCACCCCATGTTATAACAGCATCGATTGGCTCACTTCCATAAAATATAAAAAACAGGGGTCAAATCTTTTGTTAATAGTTTTTTCCTGAGTCCCCTTCACCCTGCTACAAACCAGTACTGGAATAATTATAACTGACCCTACTTCAATATCTTCCCCGTCTTCCGGCTCCAGAGCAGGAGATCCAGCTCGTCCATGTCGATGCCGGTTTGGTCGGCAAAGGCCCGCATTTTCCGTTCGATACGGCGATACCGTTCCGGGTTGAGCGGCTTGCGGTTTCGCCGGATCACGCCGAGCTCGGACAGGCAGTTGAGGATGTGCTTGTCCAGGATGGCGTAGCCCCGGTAGCCGATGTTCCGCAGAAAATGACTCGCCTCCTTGAACCCGATCCCTTTGATGTCCGGGTTGAAGACAAGAAAATCCCGGCGGGTCTCATGATCCGGAAACGACCGGAGCAGTTCGCCGAGTTTGAAGCCGTGCTCCTTCTTTAAGTAGTCGCGCGTATGAACAATATAGGAGGGCCGTTTGAGCTTGTATCGAAATCCGCGTCGGAGACGGTGCTGAAGCGTCTCAAGATCGGCCTCCAGCACGATGTCCTTGATCGCATCAACCGTCTTCATCCCCATCTCGGCGCTGGAGTTGGCCGCCGCGATGCAGAAGCAGAGCTCGCGGAAGATCGCCTCGTCCCCCTTTTCAAAAACCTGCCGGAATTCGCTCAGACGGGAACGGATGGCCCCTTGCTTCCATCGGTAATCGCCCATCAACGATTCAAGGGTTGCCTGCGTAGAAGGCCGCGCGACGGATTTTTTGCCGGCGGGCGTATGCTTTACGGGGGGGCGTCTTTTGCGCATCGGAAACCGACATCTTCGAGGGCGATATTCGGGGGGAAATACAAGCGGTAGGTCGCGCGGGCTTCAACCTCTTTCACTACTTCCAAAACTTTTGCCGAGAAATGCCCCAGGCCCGCCCAGGAATTCCCGCGGGCGACGCGATATTTCTCGCCGAAATCGTCCGAGACGTAGGAGCCGCCCGGATAGGGTTTGTACCAATCCGCCGTCCATTCCCAGACGTTTCCGATCATGTCGTAGGCGCCGAACGGGCTTCGGCCCGTTGGAAAGCTCCCGACGGGCGTCGGTCCGGGTTGAAGACCGCCGACATTCGCGCGGCGTGGATCGAAGAAAACGCCCCAGGGATAAATCCAGCCCTCCGGTCCCCGGGCGGCCGCTTCCCATTCCGCTTCGGTCGGCAGCCGTTTCCCGAACCATTGACAATACGCGTCGGCCTCCGCCCAGTCCACATAGGTCACCGGAAGCCGTTCCTGATCCGGACGGGGGCGGCCGTTCACCCAATGCGGTAGAGCCGGAAAACCCCTGGCCGCGACGAACCGGGAATAATCGGCGTTCGTGACCTCGTAGCGATCGATCAGAAAGGAAGAAAGCCGGACGCGGTGGGCGGGACCCGCATCCAGGACCCAGGGCTTGGTGATGCCGGCCTCTTCGGCCGCGGCTTCCAACTTCAGCTCGTCGGTCCCGATCAGGTAGGACCCCTTTGGGACCGGAACCATCTCCTCGGGAAGTTTGGAGGCGCAGCCGTGGACGGGTATCACGAGCAGCAGTCCGAGGACGCCGACGAAACGAAACAACATGCGGTGCATGATGCACGAAGCCGAACGATCAAGTCAACAGAAATAAAAAGGCCCCGTTGACCGGGGCCTTTTTACGAAAACGAACGAATCGGATCGACGGATTATTTCCCGCTGAACGTCCTTTCGTAGGCCTGCACCTTCTTGGCCTCGTCGTCCGTCAGAATGCCGGTCTGCACCGCCGGAATCATGGCCGTGCCCGGGCTTCCGTTTCGGATGACGTAAAGCATTTCTCCATCCGTCTTACACGCATGAAACTTGGCATTGGTGAAATTCCTGGGAGTCGGATCCAGGGCCTTCCCGGCATCGCCGTCGCCCTTGCCGCCGAGTCCGTGACAGGTGAAGCAGGTGCCTTTTCCTTCGAAGATCGATTTACCCTCGGCCACCGCGGCCGCATCGCCCACATAAGCATTCTTTTCGGCCTTGGCCGCGGCCAATTGGTCCGCAGGCACGCGGGTCTTGCAGGGATCCGCTTCGGTTCCCGCATAGACGATATAAGAACCGGAAATCAAAAGAGCCAACAACACCAAACTTGCCAACCCGTACTTCATATCTCCTCCTTCTTCGTGAAAAATTGTGTATGCGGTCCGCCGCCTAAAACGTTTAGGGGGATGCGTCATCACCGTGCGCGATGGAGCGTCCATGGAAACGGCCCGTACTATATATTCTGAAGCGCAATTTGTCAAGAATTTTTTTACCTCCGCAGACGTCCCTCCCATCCGGCGGGAGGATTCCTTGACAGCCGGCGCCGTTTTCAGTAAAATGATTTCCCGTGTCTGCCCCTATTTCAACCGGTTCCGTCCGACTCGAACATTCGATCTCCGCATCCATGTCCTCGCCGATCCGCTGGATCCCGGCGGACGGGGTCTTTAAAAGCGACGCTCCCGTTACGATGGATCCCGTCCTGCGCATCCTGCTGATGTCCGACGGCAGCACCACGACTCTGCTCCAGGCCCTGTGGCTGACCCCGGTCGAGGTCCATGTGATCCGCCAAAGGGAAATTTCCCTGGACGCGTCCCCGGCCGAGTTTCTGACGGTCGAGCCGGGGACGAAGGCCCTGGCCCGCGAGGCGTGGCTGTCGACGAAAGGTCAACGACGGGTGTACGCTTCTTCGATGATGCTGCTGGATGCTCTTCCCCGCGCGCTGCTCAAAGGCGTATCGGACGGGCGAAAACCGCTGGGACTTCTGTTTTCCGAGGCGGGGCTCCCGATCGTGCGGGATGGTCTGCAGGTCGCGTCCTTTTCCGACCCCGCCGGGAGGCCGTTCTGGATGCGCCGATATCGAATGAGCCTCGGACACAGATCGGGCCCCAGGCCCCTCGCCGCGATTTTGGAGCAGTTCATCGGTGTTCCGCTTTATCCTTGAAATAATGCCTTCCGCCGTCAAAGATAAACTTGGGGCCGCGTCGGACCTCATCCGTTTCACGAAGCCTTACGGGACGCTTCTCCTGTTGATGCCGACCCTCTGGTCGCTCGTGGTCGCGGCGCGGGGAACGCCCCCGCTCAAGCTTCTTCTGATCTTCATCGCCGGCACGTTTCTGATGCGAAGCGCCGGCTGCGTCATCAACGATATCGCCGACCGGAAATTCGACGGCCGAGTGGAACGGACCCGGACCCGTCCGCTTCCCTCCGGCCGTTTGACGGTGGCCGAGGCGGCCGTGATCTTCGGCCTGTTGCTGGCGGGCTCGCTGATCCTGGTTTCCCGGCTCAATCGGTCGGCCCAGCTGTTAAGTTTGATCGGAGTCGGTCTCGCGGTTTTCTATCCTTTTTCGAAACGCATTACTTCCCTCCCGCAGATGGTCATGGGCGTCGCGTTCGGCTGGGGATCGATCATGGCGTGGGCCGCCGTGCGCGATTCCCTTGAACCGCCGATGATGATGATCTTTCTGGCCAACCTTTTCTGGGCCGCGGCCTACGATACGATTTACGCCCTCATGGACCGGGAGGACGACTTAAAAATCGGCGTGAAGTCATCCGCCATCCTGTTCGACCGGCACGTCGGACTCGCCGTGGGAATTTTGTTCGGGCTCTCTTCCTTCTTTTTTGTGCTCCTGGGCTTGACCGCCCACCTCGGGCCCGTCTACTACGCCTCGATCGCCATGGTCACCGGATGGTTTACGATCCAGGCCCGGACGATCAGACGCCCCTTGAATCCGCAGATCGCCTTTTCGTTGTTCAAATCCAACGTCAGCGTCGGCCTCCTCGTTCTCCTCGGTCTATTCCTTGATTATCATTTATAAGGCGGAGACCGGTCGAAGCGCATGAACACCCCTTGGATGAAATGGACGACCGGCACGGCGATCGTCGTGGCCGGGTTGCTCTCCCTCCCGTGGAACGGCCGCGGCCAAAACGCCGGGCCGATGGATCCTTCCCTGTTTCCAAACGGCACCTGCAAAAATTGCCACACTTCGGCGGGCCCGCCCAAGGCCGACTACTCCAAGCCCGAATGCGCCGAGTGCCATTCCGTTCCGGAGGAAGGCCGGCCCAGTCCGGCGGCCGACCCGCCCGCCCCCCGCGGCGGGCACGGCAAGCCGGGGCAGGACGTTTCCCCGATCACGAACACGATGATCAAGATCCCGGCCGGAGTCTTCATCCTCGGCGACAACGGCAGGCCGGCGTCCGAAGGCGCCGGCGACCCGGATGAAATGCCGGCGCACACGTTCTATCTCGACACGTACCTGATCGACAAGTATGAAGTGACCAACGCGCAGTATAAAGCGTTCGTGGATGCGACGAGCCACCGGGCTCCGAAACACTGGCAGCCGTCCCGCGCCGGCGAGGGATCGAGCATGACTTATCCTCCCGAGAAGGCGAATCATCCGGTCGTCTACGTGGATTGGTTCGACGCCAACGCCTATTGCCACTGGGCCGGCCAGCGTCTTCCGACGGAGGAAGAATGGGAGAAGGCCGCGCGGGGGACCGACGGACGCGATTTCCCCTGGGGGAACACCTTCGACGCCAAAAGGGCCAACACGCCCCAGTACTGGCTGGCCCAAAACAAAGACGGCGACACGATGCCCGTCGGCAGTTTCGAAAACGGGAAGAGCCCCTACGGACTGTATGACATGGCCGGGAATGTCTACGAATGGACGGCCAACTGGTACAAAGCCTATCCTCGGAATCCGGAACCCAATGCGCATTACGGGGAGAAGAACAAGATCGTGCGGGGCGGGTCCTGGTACGACTGTCTATCCTACGGCTGCGGACTGAGCTCTCCCAGCTATAACCGGTCCCGTTTCGACCCGGAAATTCGGAACAAAGGGTTCGGATTCCGATGCGCCAAATCGTCGTAGGTCGGAGCGCAATAGTCTGCGTCCCTGCGGTCATCGCCCGTCTGGGTTTGATAGCCGCCATGCTCATCGCGTCGGCCTGCAGCCGCACGCCGGAGGGAATGGTGGCGGTGCCGGCGGGCGAATTCACGATGGGAACGGACGAACAGGACCCGCAAGATAAGGCGGCCGACTTCGGAATCATGAAACCGTTTTTTAAAGACGAGCAGCCCGCCCACCGGGTCAACCTGCCCTTCTATTTCATCGACAAATATGAAGTGACGAACGCCGACTATTCCGATTTCATCCGGAAGACGGGGCGCAAGCCCCCGCCCGACTGGAGCAACGGCCAATACCCCACGGGTAAAGCCCGACATCCGGTCGTCTACGTCACGTGGGAAGACGCCGGCGCCTACTGCCTCTGGGCCGGAAAACAGCTCCCGACCGAGGCGGAATGGGAAAAGGCCGCGCGCGGCCCGGACGCTTTAAAGTACCCCTGGGGAAATGAATTTGACGAAGCGCGCGCCAACGTGAACGGCCAGGTCGGCGGAACCACCGAGGTCGGACAGTATGAAAACGGCCGCAGTCCTTACGGGGCCTATGACATGATCGGAAACGTCTGGGAATGGACGGACGACTGGTACAAACCCTATCCGGGCAACACCTACGCGTCGGACAAATTCGGCGAGAAGGTCAAAGTCCTCCGCGGAAACTCCTTCGCCGGGCTGGGCCATTTCCCTCCGACCGTTTATCACGAGGTCAAGGCCCACTACTCCCGGGCCGGCTACCGTCTTTTCATGGCCCCCGACGGTCTCGTCAACGACGTCGGCTTCCGCTGCGCCAAATCGGCGAGATGAGAACGATGCGGCGAGGACGATTCGTGAGTCGCCCTTACTTCAGATTTTCCAGATCCTCCGGCCGCAAAACCGGCGGAAGGCAGGTTGTGCCGATGCAGACGTAGGCCGCGGGCTGCGAAGCAACCGGATAGCCGAGCGAGGCCACGCGGTCGCGGCTCTCTTCGGAATCCAGCGGGAGGACGACTTTCCAGGGCGCCTTCATCCGGTGCGCCGCCGCCGTCAGCGCTTTCCATTGCGGGTCGGTCCGCCGCCCGACAACCGTAACATGGCGCGGCGGGTATAAAAACCGCTCGAGCGCCAGGCCGAAGGGCGCGGCATGATGTTTATAGGGACGATACACGCCCGCCAAATAATTAAGCGTGCCCCGCGCCCGACCGCGATACCCTTCATCGCCCGTCAGATGGAACAGACGGACGAGGCCGATCGCGGCGACGGCATTCTCGTACAAGGGCTTGATCCGGACCTTCAGAATCCCTTCGCGATCGGACTTCTCCGGCGGGCCCGCCGCGGCGGGCAGGTCCCAATAGGCACCCGCGTTCTCATCCCACAGATGCAGGTTCATGATGCCGGCCAGCTCGTCCGCGTGGTCCATGTACCGCTTTTCGCCGGTCGCCTCGAAGGCGTCCGCCAGGGCCGCGATCATGTGGACCTGGTCGGAAAGATAGCCCGGCAGCGACAGCCGTTCATCGAGGCAATGATACATCCCGAGCTCGGCGTGCCGGCATCGGGCCAGCAGAACGTTGATCAATTGGAGCGCGGACGTCTGATAGGCGTGATCCTTGAGCAGGTGACCGGCCAAGAGCAGCGCCGAAGCGGCCGCGGCGTTCTGATCCGTGTATAACGTTCGATCCCGACGGGGCGCTTCCACCCCGGCCCGGTCCTCCTCCGACAGCGCGTAATAGTCCTCGTCGGCCGATTGACTTCCGCAGAACCAGGCTTCGCCCTCGACCGCAAGCGACGTGTACAAATAATCCAGAATGTCGTATGACGTAAAGCGGTAGGATGCGTCCCCCGTCAGGCGATGCGCCCGGAGATAGACCGTCAGCATCCGCGCGTTCACCTCGAGGAGCTTTTCATAATGCGGCCGGTCCCAGTCCCCGCGCGTGGCGTAGCGGAAAAATCCACCGTCCACGGGATCGCGGAGACCGCCGTCGCGCATATGATCCAGAGTCGCTTTCGCCATGTCGAGCCCGCTCGGACGGTCGCCTCGATCGTGGAGATGCATCACTAGCTCGATCGCCCAGGGCTGGGGAAATTTGGGCGGCCCTCCGAAGCCGCCGTATTCGGGATCAAAGGCCCTTGTAAGAAAATTGGCGATGGTCTCGAGCGCAAGCGGCAGCGCGTCGGCCGCCTGCGGCTTGCGGGCCGCGTTCCCGTCAACGGCCTTGGACAATGCCGGACGCGCCGGGCCCGGCTCGCGGTCCTTTTGAACCTGGGACAGAAGCTCAAGCAGCCTTCCCGTGGGCAGATAGGTGTCCCCGACGATCACCTGCCCGTCCGCGTCCAGCACGGCGACGGTCGGCCAGCCGCCCATGTTGTAGCGACCGTTGATGTCGGGACGCTTGTCGCTGTCGACCCGGATCGGAATAAAGTCGCGATTGAGGCGCCGGATCACTTCGGGATGGTCGAAGCTCTCGCCGTCCATGACATGGCACCAATGACACCACACGGCCGAGATGGAAAGGAAAATCGGCCGGGACGACTCACGGGCCTCTTGAAAGGCGTCGCTCCCCCAGGGGCGCCAATGGATCTGTTCGGTATTCTGCATTCGATGCGTATTCGAAGAAACCGATTCAAACGACATTCGTCATATTCCCGCGGCGGGTCCTATCCATCGGCAGCCCCGCCTCCGGCCACCCGCCGGATGTCATTTTAAAATTGTCGTTTGTATTAAAACGGACGGGGGCCGCCGGTTTTAAACCGTTCCGGCACGCGGAGCATTTCTTCGTCGCTCATCATGGCCATCCGCGGAGGGGCATAG
>DATIYJ010000004.1 GCA_035517655.1 Nitrospiria bacterium
CCGTTTCAGATCGATACGGATCAATCCGAGTGCTTTTAATAAGACACCGTTTAATCTTCCTATGAGCCTGAAAAGATTAATAATGGAATAGGAATATTCCGTGGGGATGCCCGGAGGCGGACCGTCGTCGCCGATGGAACAGTACGCTCGATCGGGATTTTTCACGCTCAATACCCAGGGGTTCCAGCCGAATTTTTTAAAATATTTTGAAAAGGAAACGCTCCGTTTGGCCCCCACGTCGGTCAAGGGCGGATAATAGTAACAAAGCATCAGAATGTTTCTGTTCATCAACGGTCCATCCCGGCGGTCCTATCTTCAGGGCTTATTCTTTTCATTTAACGGCACTTAGACCTTCAAGATAGATCGTTTCATAGGCTTTGATCATTCGTTCCAGATTGAAGCTTTGACGAAACAATTCAAGCGATTTCTTGGAAAATCTCTCCCTCATCACCGAATTCTCACTCAACCTTTTGACGGCCCGGTATATCGCATCCGGATCTTCCGGTTTGACCAGGATGGCGTTGCCGCCGTCCAAAACGGCCTGTCCGACCCCGCCGACCCCCGTGGCCACGATGGCCCGTGAAGCAGCCATGGCTTCCAAAAGAACCAGTGGAAGTCCTTCATACAAAGAAGGGAGGATGAAAATATCGAACAGTTGAAATATCTCATGCATATCCAAGCGGGGCCCCAGGAACATGACATGGCGTTCCATCCCCAATTCTTTTACTTCCGCGTTCAACACATCCCACAGTTCCCCTTCCCCCGCGATCAGCAATAGAACATCCGGGAAATCATGGCTGAGCCGCTTTACGGCTTTCAGCAGGTACGATATCCCCTTTTGCGGGGTCAATCGAGAGGCCGTTCCCAAAACGGGGGTACGGCCGGGGTCGATTTCCAAATCCGCCTTTTTCTTTTCCACGTCGATGGGAACCGCGTATTTATCTCCGACGATCCCATTCAAAACCACTTTGATCTTGTCCGGCCGGATCTTCTCATACCAAACCAGGTCGTTCCGCGTATAATCGGAAACGGCCACAACCTGGGTGATGAAGTGCGACAGCAGCCATTCGGAAAACATATAACGCACTTTGTCCGGGAAACGGCGGGCATGATCGGTATGGACTTTGACCGGAACCCCCGCCAACAAGGCCGCCGTCGCGCCGTCCGTCAAGGGCTCGGTATTGTGCGTGTGAACGACCGAGGGTTTTATCTCCATCATGACTTTATACAGCTTCCAGAAGCGAAAATAATCGGCCCGCCCCCCCGTGGACGGCATTCGAAGCACCTCGATGCCCCCCTCCGCCAACTCTTTCTCGAGCGGTCCGCCCTCCCTCAACGCGCAGACCGAGACCTCGAATTTCTTCTTATCCATTCCCCTGGCCAGATCGACCACTACCCGTTGAAGGCCGCCGATGTGGAGGTCATGCGTGATCTGCATCACTTTGATTCTACCCATGGCGCCTATTCGATCCGTCGCCGACCTTCCCGTCGGGAGCCGTGAAATCGACATGCTTTCAAAGAAGAACCATCCGATAGACCTGCAGCTTGAAATATTCCTGAAGAAGGGTCCGCAGGCTCGGTCGATCGTCCGAGGCATAAACGTACAGATTCAACCCGGTGTTTTTTGCGAATTTGGAGAAACACTCCCAAACCCGCATCGTATGATACCGGGACGACACCAGGATCAGCGCCTTGTACCCTCGTTTCGATGCCAGCTCCGATATGCTCCTGGCCTCCGAAAGGGTTCCGAAAAAACCCATTTGAATGGGAACAGGTTCGATGGCCTTTTCATCGGCGCCCAGGCTTGTCAATCGGGCCACGGCCCATTCGTTAAAAATAAGATTCCTCTTCAGAGCGGGGCTGTAATTCATTTTCATTTTTCCATCGTCGATCAATATCTTCGGCGCGATTCTTTTCCGATACAATTCCGCGGCGGTTTTGAAGCGGTATTCGAGCATTCGCGGCGAACCGCCCAACACATAAATAACGTCGCTCGCATCGGGCGAGGAAGCATGAAACGTTTCCGGCACGGGCTCATCCTTGGTCAATTTCTGCATCAAGAAATATTGAAATTCCCTGTGCCCCGGAAAGGCCTCGATCCTCAAGAACAGCCACAACCCGAGCAGGACCAAAAAACAGCAGGCCAACGCAATTTTTCTTCCGGTCCACACCTATAATTTCTCCCGACCCCAAAACCATCGAAGGTCCGTCAGTGACGTTCCTCTACTCCGCGGGGATCTCTCCTTCCATGTAGCCGATATTTTTTTCCAAATAGTCCAGCATATCTTTTTTCTTCTCCCCCGTAATGCGCAGGAGGCTGTATTCATCCTCATGAAACGTCCGGCTTCTCTCTTTCACGGCCCGATGCTTGGCGAGGAAATCCTCCAGGCTGCAAATCACCTTCGCCGGATTGCCCGCCGCCACGCTATGCGGGGGTATGTCCCCGACCACCACCGCCCCCGCGCCGACGATCGAATCCGGCCCGATCCGCACGCCGGGCAACACCAATGTCGAATCACCTATGAAACAGTTGCGTTCGATGGTGATCCGTCCCACGCGCGTGATTCCCATGAAACGAAACATGCTGGCGTCGTGGGCGATCAAGCGCACGCAGGGGGCGAGCACGCAACGGTCCTTGATCGTGATCAAAAAACAATGCGAGGGGTCGATAAAAACGCCGTCGTTGATTTGGACATCCCGCCCCAGGACCAGCCCGTTCCTGAGCAGGTTGGCGAAATACCGCTCCCTCCGGTATCTCCGGATCGCGTCGATGAGGTTCAGCATGCTTGTCGATACCGCTCCAGCCACGACTTCATGTAATGAAGAAGCTCGTGTTGCCACTTCTCCTCGGTGTAAACATGGTTCGCGTCGTCGATAATATCGATCCGGCATCGGGACCGGTATTCGGGGTGACGATCCAGGAAATGGGCCTGCATGTCCTGCCGGAACTCCTGCAAGGAGAAATCATTCGCGGCAAACAGAAAATAGACATTTTTATTCCGGTCCGTAAACCGGCGAAACGCATCCAAAAACTTTTTATTGAACCGTTCGGAAACACCGGGCGCATCGGACGCGTTCCCCTGATTTCGGCTCGAACGCGGATGGGTCATCCGAGCGAACAGCTTTCGAAGTCCCCCAAAGTCCGATTGGAATCGGATGAGATTAAGCCAGGAACGCCCGCTGAAGACTTTTCTCAGATAATAAAGCATCATTTCACCCGGACGGCTGATTTCGGCCAGAATGTCCGACATATCGACTTGTGACGAGAGCAGGCGGACGGGCGAGTCCACTAAAATTAGACTCTCGACCCGATCGTCCTTGCCCCCGACCAGCATGCCCGTCACGGCCGCGCCGCATTGCCCGATCAGAATCAACTTTTCCAGCCGGGCCTCCCGAACGAAAAAGTCATTGGCCGCGAGGGTATCCGGGACGAACAGGCCCCGCTGAATCATCCCCCAGAGGTCCATGACGGATTCATGGGCCGCCAATTCTCCCTCGCTGTCCCCGATGCCGAAGGGGTCGACCCGCAAAACGTGAAAGCCCATGTCGCAAAACATCCTGGCCATCTTGACGTTGATCCGATTCGGCGCCACCCGGTTCTTCAGGCCCGGGTTGAGGATATTAATTCCGATCCGGGACTTGAGTTTGGGGCTCTCCGGGAGATGCAGAATACCGAAAAGAAGCTGACCTTTGTTGTTCCTGAAGGTGACGGCCTTTTCCAAATTCAATCGCTCCCCTTCTCCGTCCCGGCCCGCGTCTCTGTCAAGCGAGAAGGATCGCCGGACCCCGAAACCGCCGGATCATTTTGCCGATTGATCCAATCGAGTGTCGTAGCAAACAGAGCATCCAGCCGTTGGGGAAATGTATTCAACTCCCGCCAGAAAGGCTCGCCTTTCACCGTGCCGAACTGCGCCGGCCGTCCCGCCTGTTTTAACGCCCCTTGCAGTTCCTGCACTTCCTTGTCGATCCTCGCATTTTCCTCTTTATGAATCTGGATCATGAGCAGAGGCTTTTTGCAAGAGGGCATGACTTCGTTCAGCCGTATCCGGGATATCTGTTTGTAGAACTCGGGAGAGATCAAATAACCGTCGATGTTGACCGCTTTCCCCCCCAACAGATCCCTGACCATCTGCTCTCTCGTATAGTTTATTTTGCGGTACGTGGTCATTTGGGTCGTCAGATTGGACCGGAGGCAATCCTGAAAATACTTTTCCCCGTTGACGACGGGACTCCATAAAACCATCCCGTCGACTTCGTCCACATTCGCCGCAGCCAGGGCCGACAGGGTCCCCCCGAAGCGGGCGCCGAGCAGCATCACGTTTTTCACCCGCGCCTTCTCTTTCAATACCCCGACCGCCCGACGGATATCCGACAGCTGCGTTTCAACGTTCGCATCCTCGTAATTCCCGTCGCTGTCCCCGTGGCCCATGCAGTCGAAGCGCAAGACCCAATAAGAGTTTTTGGAGAGCAGCCGCGCAAAATTCACAAAGACCCGGTGCGCCCAGAGCTTCTCCTCCGCAAAGGGATCGCAAAAGACGACCCCCGTTTCGCCGTGAAGGCTTTTGGGGTCCGCCGGATGGTGCAGGATGGAAAAAAGGCGGTAGTTCTTGTTGGAAAAGAAGAACGGCTCTTCCATCGTCGATAAGCTTTCTTTTGATGCCGTCGTCATACGGTCGGCCGCTTCCGAGGGTCTCAGTGTGTTTCCGAAAGGCGGGCCAGCGCAATCAAGAGCTGCTCGGCCACGCGCTTGCGTCCTTCCTCGTTCAAATGTCCGCCGTCGTTCGAATACTCGGGGTCCAGATAATAATAATCTTTCCCGTGATCGGAGAAGACGGCGCGCCGGCCGTCCGGCAAGGTCGACTCGAGCGCCGCGATGTCGAACAGCGGTCCCTTGCCCCCGTATTCCTCGCGAATCATCCGGTTCAGCTCGTTTCGCTTGATGTTGTCCTGATCCCATGCCACCGGCCTGTGCAGCAGCCGATGGATCGCGGCGTTGAATCCGGTCGGATGAATCATCAACGGGACCGTGAAATAGACGAACTTTACCCTCGGATATTGCGCCTGCAGCTCCGCGATCGTCTCCTTATAGCTCTTGAACACCTCCTGGATATCGGTCCGGCTCCGGATGTCCCAGAAGCAAAACTTAAGAAACGCAACGTCGACCTTGTCGCCCAACCCATTCTGGAGGCGGTCGCGAAACGCCTTCGTCTTGGTCAGAGGGTATTCGTTTTTCCCGATCTCCTCGTGCGCAAAAACGGGCTCGTCGAAGGACGGAAGCGCACCGATCTTCACGATGTTCAGCTTGATATCGTTGTTCGACTTCATAATTTGAGCGATGCCGTCCATGATGTTGTTTCCGACGGATTGATGCCCGAAATAGATTTTCATTCGGGAAAGTTTTTGCCAGTCCGACAAGGGCACGTCGCTTATGGACGAAAGATGAACGGTCTCGCTTTTCACGGTTTCCTCTCCGCAACCCGTCGCGGCCATGAATACGGCCATCGTGTAAAATGCCAGGGGCCTGATTACGGCCCTTAAAAAAGAACCCTTTTTGTCATTCGCGCGCGTCATGATCTCACCTCTCCGACCTTTTCTTTCCGATCCCATGGCTGTTGATACAATTTCAAATACGATTGGGCCATTCTCAAACGGCTGAAACGAGCGGAAACTTTCTTGGAGGCGTTCTCTCCGATTCTCATCCTTAGGTTTTTATCCCGCAACAGCCCAAGACAGCCGTCAGAAAATTTCTTCGGGTCTCGCCCATCGATCAGAAACCCGTCCTCTCCATCCGAGACGATCTCCGGAATCCCGCCGACTTTCGGCGCGACGACCGGCCGACCGCAGGCCATCGCCTCCAGGATACTGAGCGGAATACCTTCATGGAGAGAGGTATTCAGGTAAAGGTCAAGAGATTGATAATAGGAGAACGGATCCGGCCGAGGGGATAAAAATTCCACGTCATCTTCCATTTTTAATTCCTTCGTTTTCCGGATCAATGCCTCCTTGAGGGGACCGTCGCCCAGAATACCGAAACGAACCTTATCGGTCTGCCTCCGCATTTCGGCCGCGACTTCCAGGAACAGACCGTAATCTTTCACGGGCACCATGCGGCCGACCGTCCCGATTTGAAATATCGCATCCCTTGAATCCCGGCCGGAGAACTCCCCCGGCGGAATGGGAATGCCGTTATAGATGACATCGATCTTCTCAGGTCTGAAACCGTATTTTTGAACCAGAACCTGCTTCATATTTTGAGAAACGGCGACCACGCGCGTGAAGAAATGTTTCAGAAGGAAATAATCCAATTTCGTTTTCAGCCCGATTCGCTCGTCTCCATTCTCTACATCAAGCGGCGGCTCGGAAAGACCGTGAAGCGTCGCCGCCAAACACCCGGCTCCGGTCGATTTCGCCAGAAAAAACGCAAGCAAATTTTCCTTGTACCGGTGGGAATGGATGACCCGGATCCTTTGCCCCTTCAAGGCTCGATACGCTTTCAATAGTATCACGGCAAACGAATGGTCGGCCTCCGAAATCACATGGGTTTCGATACCGGAGTCTCGAAGCTTCCGGGACAAAATCCCTTCGTTGAGTGAGAGCGCCAGGATTTTCAGGTGAGGCTCTTTTCTGAGTTCATCCAATAAATGGAAAACCATCACCTCCGCCCCGGCCCAGAGGTCGCCGGAAAAAATATGGAGGACGGTCATCGTCTCGCGGGCAGAGGATATTTTCCTTTCCACGGCCGGTCGATTCACGGATTCGGTCCCTTCGCTATTTTCGCCAAAGCCATTCGAAACCTCCGAATCGATCTTCAAGGAGCTCCCCACCGGCATCCCGGCATTTCGCATGAAATCCCTCAACGGCTTAAAAACGGTTCATGCCGGACAGATGCCATGAAAACAGCGGATCGGTCGAGCCGATGTCCTGATGGACCCCGATCCTCTTTAATCCGAAGCGATCGGCGGGAGACTCGGATTCAAAGCCGAATTGCGTCGTAACGGCGGCCCGGTAACCGGCCTCTCTGACGAGCTCCGCGACGGCGGGATCAAAATTTCCGTTGGGGTAGCAGAACACCGGGACGGTTTTGATTTTTTTCCCCCGCAGAGTATCGAACGACGTTTTCAATTCGTTTCGCACCTCTTCGCGGGAAAGTTTTGTCAGGATCTTGTGCGTGGCCGAGTGGGAGCCGAAGGAAATCCCGGATGCCGACATCTCTTCGACCTCTTTCCAGTTCACGACCGACCGTTCCGGAGGAAACGCGATCCCCGATCCCCGGCCGATCTCCCCGATTATTTTTTCGACTTCCCCTTCCGGCAGCCCTTTGCAGATCTCGATGATGGAATCGATCCCTTCGCCGCCGTTCCCGTCCGCCGCCGGCCGGGGCCATCGGCCCCATAAAGCGGTCAGGCGTTCCTTTTGCCCCGATTTGATGTACCGGTCCAGCAGAAATACCAGCTTTTCCGGCCAAAACCATTCCCGTGTCCCGATGAAGCTTGTCGGAAGGAAAACGGTCGCCGGGATTTCATACTTCCTTAAAACGGGATAGGCGTGGAGGTAATTATCCAGCCAGCCGTCGTCCAAGGTAACGACACAATAGCGCTGCCGTCCGTCCCAGCCCCCCCGGTCCCAGAGCCCAAGAAGCTCGTCAAACGATAATATCCGGAAATACTCTCTCAAAAATCGCATCTGCCGTTCAAACGCATCGTCACGGACGTACATTCCCGGCTGCACGAATTGCTCCTTCAATTCTTTCTCGGACAAGACCCGGTGATAGGCCAGAATCAAAACCTTGCCCTCCAGGCGGGACGATAAGCGTCGGGTCAGGTAATATCCCCGCGCGAGGGCCTCCCGGATTTTTGACTTTACGGTCATCGCTTGGACGGCTCCCAGGCCATGAAGCGCTCACCCCGCATATACCGGTACCAGGCCTTCAGGATGGAAAGATTGACCAGGACCAGGAAGGAGGGGATTTTCAAATAATATTTTTTGGAGGAAAGCCCGGCGGCCATTCCCCCGAAGGCCACGGCATAAAAAGCGACCTGAAGCCAAAGGGCGTAAAAATAAAAGGCCGAGCGTGAAACCAGCAGACCGTTACTGATGAAGCCCAGGATCATGGCAAACGGAACAAGCCACCGGCAGAGCTTGTGGCTGAACAACTGCCACGAAAACAGGCCGTAGCGGAACGGGTTCAGCAGAAAAAGACTCTTCATAAAGACGGAGATCCCCCGCACAACCGTCCGGACTTTTCGTTCGAATTCCTTCCCTTCGTCCGCGAGATTTTTATAGTAGCCCACGCTCTCGGGATCCGCGACGCCCCTCAGCCCCATCCGGATCGAATTCAAGAGGGTGTTGAAATCGCTTTGAAGGTCGACGGCCCAATCCCGGCAAACCGCGCTCCGCGCGGCGAAGAAAGACCCGCTCAGGCCGACCACCGAATTGATCCGCGATTCGAGACGGCGCAGGAGCATCTCATACTTTACGTACGCCCCTTCCCCGGTGAGTTTCCCGTCCGGGTCGATGAAGCGATCGACGCTGCTGACGCATCCGACCTCCGCATCGCTGAAATTCCGGACGATGGCCGCGACGCCGTTCGGGTCCAGGATGGTGGCGACATCCGAAAAAATAAGAATTTCTCCGGAGGCCTTTTCCACCGCGTAGCGCTGGGCGTTCTCCTTCCCTCTGCGTTCCGGGGCCCGGACCAATTGCACCCCTTTCGGCCGGTACGATAAAACAATCCCGTCGGTTTTGTCGGACGAGCAATCGGAGGCCACGAGGATTTCCATCCTCTCCTTGGGATAGACCTGATTCAAGGTATTGATGAGCTTGTCCTCGATTCGTTTCTCCTCGTTGTAGGCCGCGATGATGAAGGAGACCTTCGGCGCGAACGATCCTTTCTGAACAGGGCGGTTCCTGAAAAAAGAGAACGCCGCCAGCAGCAAGGGGTAGCCCGCATAGGCATAGAAAACAAACGCCGCCGACAGCCAGAATATCGCTTCGATCATGACGGCACCGCGTTCACCGCTTCCGACAACCCGATCGATTCGATCCGGGCCTCCCTCGCAAACGCCAGGAATTTTTTCAAACGCGCGGCGAAGTCGCGCCGATCGGCCTCGGTCTTCACAAACGGCGACAGCCCGGGGCGAAGCGTCGGGGAATGGAAATAGAGATTGATCAGCGGAAACCGCTTCAGGAGCAGGCGCTTCGTCAGGGCGATCATTTCCCGGGCGCTGGACAGCTCCGGCGTGAGCGCAACCCGGTTCAGGAGACCCAGCCGGTCCAGAACGCCGGCCAGCCGGAGCCGGTTGAACGGCCGTTTTGTCAGAAAATTGAAGACGGCGTTCGAACGCCTGAAATCGCTCTGCACGAATCCCACCGTCGCGGGGACTTCCAGCATCCCGCCGCCCGGATGGGACGCAAGAACGTCCTTCGAGGCCGAAAAATAATAGGCGTCCGGAAAAACCCCGGAATAATCCGGACCATGATAGGCCGTCCAGTCGGTCAACGCAAGGACCGAGCTGTCCACCCGGTATCCCAGCTTCTCAAGCGCCGTCGCCGTCGCCCCGTTATAGCCCCAGCGGCCCGCCCGGAAGGAGGACGGGACGACGCCGAAGTTTTTGGCGATGGTCTCGTGCAAGGATCGGATTTTGCGGAACTGCAGCTCCCCCGCCAGATTGCACAGCATGCTGTTCTTCTCGCCGGCTTCCTCTTCGAACGGCGGCGTATTCCAGGGGTGACAATGCGATCCGATCTCGCAGCGCCCGGCGTCCAGGATCCTTCTCAAGATCGGGACCGCCTTCCCGCTCGCCGCGACGGGATAGGAAACGAGATAGGTCGGCCGGACCTGAAAGTCGTCGAAGATTTCCTGCAGCGCGGGGATCGCTTCGATATTTTGTACCGTGCAGCCCCTCGGGCTGTAATCGCCCCAGTTATCCTCTTCGGTGTCGACTGTAACGATCATCTTCATCCCGTGACAGGCTCCAACTCTAAACCGCCGACCGGCCGGCCGCCGCGCGCAGCTCGCCGCTTGAGGGGGCCCCGTCGGAATGCATTTCCTCAAAAAACTCCCGGATGTTCTCGCGATCCCGGCGAGAAACCAGCGGATGGGTCGGAACGGTCAGAAGCCGGTCCGCCAGTTCCCCCGCCATCGGGAAGGACCGGCCCTCAAAACGGCCCTTCAGCTCGTCCAGTTCATCGATGGCTTTCGGGTACATCGGGCTCAGTCCCAAACCCCGGCTTCGAGAAAGCGCCAGCCAACGGTCCCGGACGCTCCGGCTTTCACAGAGAACCGGCAGGCGCAGGTAAGCGACGCCGTCCTCCCGCCGGGGCTTGACCGCAAGATGCGAGTTCATCCAGGCCGCGGTCTCGCTTCGAATCCGGTTGGATTGTTCCAGGCGCCGCGGCCAGCGTCGCAACAGAGCCGCCTTCAGTCCGGACAACTTTCGGATCGGAAAATCCCTATAGAAAAAGGTCTCGCCCAATTTGAGAAACGGCAGACCGGCCGGAAACCAGTAAAGGGCCGGATGAATAAAGAGGGTCATCATCTTGAGTTGAAACAACGTTCCCAAGGCCTCGCCGATCCCGGGCGCTCGAAGCTTCGCATAGTGGCGGTCAATCGCATCGGCGATCCGGTCCGAATTCGTCACGATGATCCCGCCCGATCCGCTGGTAAGGTTTTTCCCGCGGCCCAGGCTGAAGAACCCCGCGTCCCCGATCGTGCCGAGCTTTCGGCCGCGGCTTGTTCCGCCCATCGCCTGGGCCGCGTCCTCGACGACGTAAGCCCCGCTCGGCCGGCAGAGGTCTTTCACACGGTCCACGTCGGCCGGGATGCCGAAGAGATGACACGGAACGACGCAAAGGGTGTCGTCGGTCACGGCCCGCTTCAAACCTTCCGCGTCAAAATCAAACCTCTCGCGGTCGATATCGCAGAGCGACGGTTTGAGGCCGGCCCTCAAAACCGAGGACGGCACGGAGTAGCAGGTGTAGGCCGGGATGACGACCTCCCGCTTCGACGACAGGTCCTTCAGCCCCAGAAGAATCAACGCCAGCGCGGCCTTGCCGGAAGAAACGAGGAAAACATGACGGACCCCGAAGTACTCTTTGATTTCGTCTTCGACCCTTCTTATGGACTTCCCGCCCCCGAATATCCCGGCCAGTCCGTACCACAAATCCCGCCACTCGAGCGGGGCCGCGGCCGGCGGAATCGTACGCTTTATTTTCACTTCGGATTCCTCGCTTGGACGATCAATTCTTCCATCAGTCCTTAAGCCCCCCCCGGATTCTGCGCGGCGGACGATCCGGCGCGGCGTCTCTAGAAGTTTCGGATCTGCTCTTCCAACAGGCCGCAGAAGTCGCCGAGCTTCTCGGCGAACAGGACGTGTCGGAAGAGCAGGAACAATCCGAGGAGTTTTACCTTCAGTCCGCCGTCGGCACGATAAGAACCCCACCACAGGATCACCGTCAAGGTCCGGAAACGAAACAGCTCACGCAGGACGACGCCGATCCATCCTCGCCATCCCTTGCGAACAACTTCGAACCTCAGCCTGGAGTCCCCGCCTTCTTCAGCCTGCCACGCGATCTCATCCGATGTGTAGACGCGGAGTTTGGCATTCGGGAAAGCCGCCAACAAACACTCTCTATCGGCTGTCCATCTCCCGATATAGGCTGACGGCAGCGCCATTACCGTCAGACGGCGGCACCTCTCCCTCTTCTCCACAAGCGCGCGCATCTCCATCCGGAGCGCCGCTAGATCGGCCCGCTCCGGCGAGAGATCCGACTCGGGCGGCAGACGGGGCTCTCCTTCGAGGCGGTGATAGGCCTCTGCAAGCGTCCCCGCCTCGGGGCCATCCTTGCGCTCGGCGCATTTGCGAATCCGGGGCTCCATCACCGAAAGCTTGAACTGCGAGGCATAAACGGAGATGAGCCGGAGCTTCTCTTCAAAGACATCCGTGACATCCTCGGTGCCGCGAACCAGACGGGTCCCGCGAGCGGCGAACGCGGCCGAGATCTGCGCGGCGTGGTCCCCCCCCGCGTAGGGGAGGTCCTCGTACATCACGACAGGAATACCCGCGAACCGGTCTCCGCCCCGGACCAGCATCTGGATGCA
>DATIYJ010000005.1 GCA_035517655.1 Nitrospiria bacterium
TTAAGGGGTCAAATCTTTTGTTGACTAATTCTTAAATTACAGGAATTGGGGTCGGATCAATATTTAATTTCGGCTCCCCTCCGCCCTCGCGCGCGGGGAGCGGTGAGTGAAGAGGGGGCGGGCGAAGCAGGGGAGCATAGCGAAGTGGAGGTTCCTGTGACCGTGGGCGAAGTCTAAATGAGAACGAATCGGCTGGAGGCGTTCAGCGATGCTGTCATCGCCGTCATCATCACCATCATGGTGTTGGAGATGAAAGTCCCCCACGGCGTGGACACGGCGGTCCTGGTGCCGGTCATCCCGGTATTCCTGAGCTATGTCCTGAGCTATGTCTACCTCGGTATTTATTGGAACAACCATCACCACATGCTGCATCTGTGTCAAAAGGTCACGGGGCCGATTCTGTGGGCCAATTTGCATCTCTTGTTCTGGCTGTCTCTGATCCCGTTCTCGACAGGCTGGATGGGTGAGAACCACTTCGCCTCCGCACCGGCAGCGCTCTATGGATTCGTGCTCCTGATGGCGGCGATCGCCTACTGGATATTGCAACAGCTGATCATTGCGTCGCAGGGCCCCGACTCATTACTCAAGACGGCGGTCGGGGGGGATTGGAAGGGCAAGCTGTCGCCCGTTTTGTACGCCGTCGGCATTCTTCTGGCATACCGGTGGCAATGGGTTTCCTTGAGCCTCTACGTTTTCACGGCACTCCTCTGGCTCATACCGGATCGACGAATTGAAAACGTGCTGAAAAATGTGGAAACCTATAAAGGGGTCTAAAGGAGCGAGCGACACCCACCCTGAAGAAAGCGACAACGGCCATGAAGAAGACGAAGAGCGGCTCGAAGGAAGGAACAGGAGGAGACTCTCCCTCCCGGCTGATCGATGCGCGAATCAAGGAGCTGGGGGATTGGCGTAAGAATTGGGGTCAGAGTACAAATTAAATCCGGCTCCCCTCCGGCCTCGCGCGCGGGGGCGGGATGGAGGCGGAGAGGGGTTCGCGTCGAAGAGCGGGCGCCCGTCAAGACGAGCTTCCCCGTCTACTGACTCATCAGTTCGATCGCCGTGAGATCCGACTCGTCCTCGATTTCACCGAGGCAGCTTAGGCAGGTGAAGGGGAATCCGGTGGGAAGGTCCGGCATAACGGTATCCGGCCGCTCGACCGCGGTCTCGCCGCAGTCCTTGTGGATATAAAGCGTCATAACGGCTTCCTCCTCTTAGGGTGTGGCTGGACCCAGTATGGACCCTGTCGCGGGCTTAAGCAATAGAGGACTCAAGTTGGATGAAGGCCGGCTTGGCGGAGGTGGGCCGGGTCGGACCTGGAGAAATTTTAGCTTCCCTCCGCACTCGCGCGCGGGGGCCGAAGCGGCGGCGGGAGGCTCCGGCGCCTCGACGGCGGATTGACAGACGTTCTTGTCTGGGCTATCTTTTCCGGTAGGCGGAGGGATCTTAAAAAACGAGGGTAAACCTGATCATGGAAGGAGACGCGCCATGGTTACAGAAACCGCGCCGATCGAGGTAAGCCGCCACAAGTGCCTCATCTACGACGGCCATCCTTCGGAGCAGCTTCCGGTCATCGTGCCCCTTTTGATGGACGGGCTGCGGGAAAACCTGCGCTGCCTTTACCTGGGGAATCCCGAGATGGTCGGGATGATCGATTCGGCTCTGGCGACGAAGGGCGTGGACACCGCCCGGGAGACGCAGCGGGGAGCGCTCGTTCTTTCCTCGGACCGGGGTCACCTGAAGGGAGGGGGGTTCGACCCGCACGGGATGGTCGCCATGCTCCGACAAATCATCGATGACGCCGTGCGGGACGGCTTTAAAGGCCTGTGCGCAACGGGCGACATGATGTGGGAGCTAGGCAACGACAGGAATTTTGAGCGGCTTCTCGAGTACGAAGCGCTCCTCGAACAGGTGTTTCGCGAAAAGCCGCTCCAGGGTATTTGCCAATATCGCCGCGATACCGTTCCCGCGCAAGCGGTCCGGGATGCTCTCCTGACGCACCGGAGCACCTACATCGGCCACGTGCTGAACCGGGACAATCTATTCTATGTGCCTCCCGAGCTGCTCCTGGAAAGCCGCGACGGCTCAAGCCGAGACAAGCAGGGAGAATGGATGTGCCAACAGATCATCCGGATCTTGAACGCGGAGCGCAATCGCGACCAGGCGCTGGCGGCCTTGAGCGAAAGCGAAGCCCGGCAGCGCCTTCTAGCGGAGGAGTTGGCGGAGGCCAACCGGGACCTGGAGCGCAGAATCAGGGCTCGCACGGCCCAGCTGGAGGCGGTGAATAAGGATCTGGAGGCTTTTTCCTACTCCGTTTCCCACGACCTGCGGGCGCCCCTGCGGCACGTGGACGGTTTCGGCCAGATGCTGCTTGAGGATTACGGAGAAAAACTGGACGAGGGCGGCCGGGACGTCATCCAACGCGTCCGAAGCGCCACCCGGCACATGGGCGAGCTCATCGACGGCATGCTGCAGTTGTCCCGCTTGAGCCGGAAGGATCTGCAACGGGAAGCGGTGGACCTGACGCGGCTCGCCCGGGAGGTCGAGCGGGACCTTCGCGGCCTGGCGCCCGACCGTCGGGTGGACGTGGCGGTGGCGGAGGGCCTTTCCTGCGTCGGCGATCCGACGCTGCTGCGGGCGGCTCTGGCCAACCTCATCGGCAACGCGTGGAAATTCACATCGAAACGGGATGAGGCCCGTATCGAGGTCGGAAAATCAGGCGAGGAAGACGGCGCCCCCGTCTTTTTCGTCCTGGACAACGGGGCGGGATTCAATATGGAATACGCGGAAAAATTGTTCGGCGTTTTCCAGCGGCTGCACTCCCAGGAGGAATTCCCCGGGACCGGCGTGGGCCTCGCGACCGTCCAGAGAATCATCCGAAAGCATGGCGGCCGGATTTGGGCGAAGAGCCGTCCGAACGAAGGCGCCGTCTTCTACTTTACCCTGCCGCATTCCGAATTCCCGGAACCCGCTTTTTCAGCCCCGTAGGGGAGACCCTGTTCCGCAATGAGGCTGTCGGACGGAAAGGGCGTTTCTCATGCCGGATTCCGACGCTTGTCGTTCCGGGGGGAACGGGGTCAGCTCTTGAATGATCCGTTGGGCTCCCCTCCATCCTCGCGCGCGGCGGGCGGCGATGGGAAGCGATGCGGACAAGTGGGAACTGAAGGGGAAGGGAGGGAAGGCCTTTTACTTGGTTTTCTGCTCGCCGGCAGCCTCCACCTGCTGCTTTTCAGACTTATGCCAACCGGAATCGGGATTGTATTCCTTCATGGCTTTGGCGAGAACATCGGTCTTCTCGCCGAGGTCCTTCTCGTACACGACTCCGTCCGCGTTAACGATGAATGTCATCACGCCGGACGACCTGTATTCCGCCGGATAGGCCACGAAAGCGACACCCCCGGTCATTTTGCCGTTTACGATGTAACTTTTCGCGCCGCCCGTTCCATTTTTCCCCTGGCGGGTTAGGATGCGGTAATCGTAACCGCGGTAAGGAGTCGGAGCGCCTTCTTGGCTCTTGGCATAGCCCTCGGCAAAAGCCGAGGCCACCTGCGGCCCGATGGGGCTCTGGGGTTCGCCGTCGGCCGCTTTCCAATAAAGGCCGTTGTGCCGCCCTTCATCACTGAAGATTTTCCGGGCGTACCCGTTGTGCTGTTTGGCGTAGTATTCCTTCTCCGCCGCCACGAGCTCCTGGCAAACCCGAATGGCCGACATTTCATTCCGGCCGATTCGCCTGTACAAGATTTCTTTCTTGCCCGCCTCGGTGTCGAAATACCACGAATGGTTTTTGTTCACGAGCGGTATGGGCGTGGGCCAATTCTCCGCGCCGATATACAGGGTGGTGGTTCCGTCCGGCTCGTCCACCAGACGGTGCATTTCCTGGTATCTCCGTACGAAATTGGCGCGGCTCTGGGCGTCCTCGGTTTCGTTTCCCATCGAGACGATTTGCTTTTCGTCCGGTCCCAGGATTTCGAGCATCGCTTTTTCGTCGTTATTCTGCGCGGCCGCGACGAGTGCGTTGCTCGCCTCCTCCGCCGATGAAAATGTTTTCTGGCCCTGTTGCTGCGCCATGGAACGGGCGGGAAAGCCCGCCGTCAAAAGGATGGCGACCGCGGCTAATTTAGGAAGATGGGACCAAAAACAGTTGCCGACATTCCGCATCGCTCGCCGCATAGGGATTCTCTCCGTTTCTAAATTTCACAATCGGCTTGGAACACCACGAAGCCTCGATTACCGACGCCCGCCCCCGCCGCGCGCTCCGCCGCCCCCGCCACGCGCTCCGCCGCCCAGGCTGGCGCTTCCGCGTGAAGAAAAGCTCCTTGTCTGTCCGCCATGGTCGTAACCGCTGAATGCGCCCGAGCGGGTGCCGTTCTGGCCGTGGGGTTCAGCGTATCCTCGAGCAGCCTTGTTGTCTCCGCCGAACGGATGGGTCGTTGCGCCGGGATGGTTGAATAATCTGCCGCCCCCGCCGGCAGGCCCGCCCCCTGCGGGAGGGCCGGGACGAGGTCCGACGTGCGGGCGTGCTCCTCGGTAGTAAGCGCCCCGGTTGTAAAATGTGGTGCTCCGGGAGAAGTACCTGCCGTGGTTATGAGTTATGCCGTGGTTGTGCCAATCGCATCCCCAATGAGGCCAGCCCCATTCATAAACCGCGAAGAAGCCGATTCCGAGGCCGATTCCGAACGAGAGGTACGGGCCTCCATACCAGATTCCGGGATACGGATACCACCCCGGCCACGGCACGACGGGTTCTCCGTAAACCAACCACGGATCATACGCGGGGATGTAAACCACATCGGGGTCGGCCGGCTCGACGATGATCGTCGAGCCTTCCGCCGTTACGGTTTGCTGCGGCGTGCTCTTGAAATCGCCGGTTTCTTGCGCTCGCCGGCGCATCACCTGCACGGCATCCATCACATCCGGTTCCTGGTTGTAGTAGGCGTCGCCCAGAGAGGACGTCCAGGAGAGATTCTTGTCCATGTTTCCAAGGACGGATGGAAACGCAACGAGCGCCTTGACGCTCGGGTCCCAGGGTTGTTGGTCCACGGCGTGACCCAACGCTTCGCCCTTCAAATCAGGATGCGCCTGCACCCATCGGTCGGCTTCGACAACTTGCTCGGGAAACGTGGACGCCGCCAGGATCTGCGCCACAAGCGAATCCGGATACAGCGCAATCGGCGCGACCAATTGCTGCAACTGCTCGGGAGCCTGTTGCGCGTAACGCGGCGCCTGCGCGGCCTGGGGCGGCTCTTGCGGGTCTTGATAGGCCGACAGGTACTGAGGCCAGGTCGCGAACAACACAGCCAGCGACAACAGGGACACCCAATGCCGCTTGCCCGATCGAGGCCTTGAGAACTCTGCGGTATGTCCGAAAATGTTCATGTTCTTGAACCTCGCGGTGGGGGAGTCCATTGCCGCCTCTATTCCGGACAGGTACAGGCTGTATTCGGCTCGCCGTTGTCCGACGCCCGCCACGACCCGATGACGCATATCGTATTTTCAGTTTGGGCTTTCTTCCGTTCACGTGTCAAGAAATAAATCGCGAGGCTAAGGTCAAAGGGATTCTTCGACCCGAAGGGTGAGAAGAATCTTATTCGCTCGCTGACGCTCGCTATGCGGGTTCAGAGCATTGGAGCGGTAGACAATGGAACATTGGATACCGCTGAAACGGGAGGTCAGCTCTTGAATGATCCGTTGGGCTCCCCTCCGGGAAGAGCTTGTCATGCAGATTTCACATACAAATTGATACACTTTCTTCGTTGCAATGCCTGTTGCGGCGGCCCTATAATAATGGCAGGCGAGCGCACTGAATAACCCCACGAGGGCGCCATGTTTTCACGAATCCCCGTTATTGGCTTTTTGATTCTATGTTCCATCCCGATATCGCTTCCCGCCCATTCGGCCGCCCAAATCTACTCCTGGCAAGATGCAAGCGGGGTCGTCACGTTCAGTGACGATCCTGCGCATGCTCCGAGCGACGCCCGGGTAAGCGTTTTTTCAAGCGGGGATTCGGAGCCGCAGGCCGCGGCCGGGACGGGTTTGACGGAGACGGCCGCCGCGGAAATACCGGAACGGCCTTCGAGGATTGCGACGCAGGGGGAATTTGCCCTCCAACTGGTCCGGGAACTTGGCTTGGGCAACCTGTCCGACGCCGCGGAGGCGGCCGACATGCTCACGAGCGTTCGGATCGCACCGCAGCTCGGCCGCTGGGAGCTGGATCAAGCGATGACTCCGGAGCTCTCGGCCCGGCTCCGCACCCTCACCGTGGCGGCCGCCGAGAGAGGGTGGATCACGATTACCTCCGATCAGGCCTTGCTCGCCTTCGACACGGCCGCGGCTCTGCTCGATGCGCCTGCTCCCGCCCCCGCGGATCCGGAAAGCCCCGAGTCCCCTTATCCGACGCTGGAGGCCCCTCCCGAGGTGTATCTCTACCCGCCGCCTCCGGAGTTTTATCCGTATTATATCTGGACGCCTGTCGCGGGCGGCTTCTGGTGGAACGATTTTCTATTTCCGGGATTCTTTGCCTTAAACGTTGACCTGTTCTTCATCAACCATCACCATCATCCCCATCCCCGCTCCTTTTCCGGGGGCCGCCGCTTTACGCCTACTTCGTTTGGCATTCAGCGTCATTTTCTAAGCCGGATTGCCGATCATCGTTTCGGCGGAACCTTTCCCGGGATCCATCATTATGGAAGAGTTCCATCCGGAGTGAAGCCGCAAAGACCATGGAGCGTAGAGCAAAACCCGCCCGCGCGGCCGATGATGCGCCGTCAGTCGCCGCCCTTGAACGCCCTTGCCTCAAGACAGAGGGCCGGATCGGAATTCCAAGCTTCCCCGGTCCGCCGCTTCAGCAACATTGCCTTTGCCCGTCCTCAGAGCGCTTTCCTCATGGCAAGGCGCGTTGCCCCCTCGGCCAGACACGGGTTCAGTATGGGTCCGCCTAGGGGCGGCTCCGGGCGCGCCGCCGGCCGGGGATCTTTGTCCAGATAATACGATAGTACGACGCACAAAACAAAATCCCCATCCGGTGTTAACCTGTGGATAATATCGGGCATTGGTATTGGCCCCCGGTGCTTCGGCCTTATTCGCTTCGATACGCGTCAAACGCGCGGTTCTGTCCATCCATTTCCAGGACGATCCGCCTCCCTTTCCCGATCCCGTTTAATTTCGTGGCCGCCGCGTCCCTCAGTTCAAGACTCTGTATATCCCCTTCTTTGGTTTTAAGGATGATTCGCCTGTTTAAAATGTCGAAGTGTTGAACCGTTCCGGTGACTTCATCGCCGATATAGGCCCCGGTGCCGCGCGGCGGGGCGATGGCGAGGACGGAATTTCCCCGATCCAGTATCAAGTCCACCTGATCGCCGGGTTTTATCGATGTCTTTCCATCTCTCTGCATTTCTTTTACCCCAAGGTTACGGATCGTTCTTTCTTCCGTCCGGAAAAAAACCGTATCACTCGCGACCCTCGTAACGGTGGCGGTGATGCTCCTATGCGATGAGGGATCCATCGGCTGCAGGTAGGGCTCCCCTACCATATTATTTACAAAATCGCCGCCGTAAGCCGTTGAAACAGAGGCGGCTAAAACCCAAGCCATCAAAAATAATCCGCGTCTATTCATGGCACACCTCCTTGTGTGATTGGATGTGGTCGTAGGGCCGCTTCTTTTCTCCATCGCTGAGATGCCGTCGCCGTTTCGACGGACTGTCCGGGGATCTCCCGCAAACGTACCGGGGTGAGGCGGCAGGGGAGGAGCGCGAGAGGCACAAGGGTCTCCCGCGGGCGGGGAGGAAAAAAGAGGGAGCAAGCTTCTTTCCATCAGAGCCTCCTTTGTCCCGGCTCTGGGATGCGAATAACGGCCTTATGTACAGGCCCGGGATGGAGAACGCTTACAGCAGGAAGAGGATCAAGCGGGTCAAAAGGAGAGGGTTCAGGCGTCGACCTGAGGAGTCGTTGTCTTCCGGCTTGGGTGATAAAATCCTAATACCTCCGGCTTGTGATGTCAAGATGATTCTAATACACCCGGCTTAAGAGACGCCGAGGGATCCCTGATATTGGGGATGATGTCGATCTGCCGGAGGGCGATCGGGCCGGGTCGGACCCGGAGAACTGGAGGCTCCCCTCCGGTCCCGCGGCGGCGAAAAGCCGCCGGCTCGCGAACTCGGCCGTTTGAAAGTACGATGCGACTGTACTATAATCCCGGGGACGGCCGCGTTCGCGACCGTTTTTCAACCCCGGAGGGATACCATGTCCCGCAAAGAGACCATCGGACGGAAAAGGAACTTCCTGTGTTGGATCGCGGCGCTTTTTGCGGTCTCGGCCTGCGCGACGCCTTCCGACGCGACACCGACGGCGGAATCCAACGCGGTCAACGCGAACGGGAAGAAGCTGGGGAAGCTCGAGCCGGGGACCTACGTCCCGCGATCGCTCGTTTTTACCTCGGACGGGCTCCACGCCGTCTGGCTGAATCGATCGAACGACCAATTCCAGCTTTTACTGGATGGAACACCGGCGCCCCCGTTTGACGGAATCTACCGGCCTCCCGTCGTTCTGAGCCCGGACGGACGCCGCATGGCGTATCTCGTCGAAAATAAAACCGATCATTATCTATCCGTCGTCAGCGACGGAAAGGCCGGTCCGGGTTTTGATCTCATCCTTTCCGGGACGCCGCTCTTCAGTTCCGACGGTCGTCACATCGCTTACGCGGGGGCGGTCCGGAAAAAGTACCGCGTTTTCCTCGACGGCGCGCCGAGCGAAGAGTACGAGCTGGTCGGCCATCTGCGCTTCAGTCCCGACGGCCGGCATTTCGCCTACGCCGCCCAAAAAGACCAAAAAAGGTTCATGGTCGTCGACGGCGCTCCCGGCCCCTCGTTTGACGATGTTTATCCCTCCGGGTTCAGCCCCGACAGCCGCCACCTTGTCTATTACGCGACGCGGGGGGAAAAACACCGGATCATGGTGGACGATCATCCGGGGCCGGAGTATGACACGATCGGTCCGGTTCGCTTCAACCCGGTCCGGGGGGCCGAGCCCCCGTCCATCACCTATATCGGCCTTCTGGGGAACGACTTGATCGAGGTTACCCAGGCCCTGCCGTAGGGGCCCGGGATCGATTCTTCCGGACCGGAATGGCATTGACTCCGCCGGGCCGCTCCTGTAAAGCTACACGGATTCATTATCCCCCCGGGGGAAAGGAGGCGCATGAATCAAAGGATCGTGGTCCATGTTCAGGACGGCCGGATCGTCAAGGGCAACTCGTTTGATTTTCTGCCCAACAAAGAAGTCTTCCATCTGCATTTGCTGGATGAGCCTCCCGATAAAAAACCGACGGAGATTGCCGTTTCAGGGCTCAAGGCCATCTTTTTCGTGAAGGATTTTTGGGGGAAGAAAGAGCGCCGGAAGACGAAGGGTTTTGGAAGCGGGTCCAAATCGTCCTATGGGAAGAAGGTCGTTGTCGAGTTCAAGGACGGAGAACTTCTTCATGGATTCACCCAGGGGTATTCCGCCGCGCGTCCCGGATTCTTTCTTTTTCCGGCCGAAGCGGAGAGCAATAACGAGAAAATTTTCGTTGTGCGATCCTTTGTCAGGAAGATCGAATTTGTCGACTGACGCGATGCCCGCCTTCCCCGAAGCCCCCGGCCGGACCTGATTCGCGCCGTTTAAACGTTCCAACCGGGCTCATGCGCGAACCGTTCCGGGCCGCGGCGGTTTGACTATCCGGAAACGATCCGTTAGAATTATACGTGATCCCCGTTGGCAAAAAGAGGCCTGGACCCTCGGTTCATCGTCCTGACAAGCCTTGCGACCGCCTTATAATCACGCCATGGTTCGATAAGCCCGATCAAATGAGGAAAGCCGGTCGATGAAAAGGCCTTCCCCGAAGTCCCTCGTCGCCGTCGTGTTGCTGGGAATCGGCGTCGTGGTCGCCGCGTTCTGGATCCTGGAGGACCACTTCCGGCCCTTTCGTTACGCGGGCACCCTGGAGGCCACCAAGGTCGATCTCTCCGCGCGCCTTCCGGCCGCCATCGGTCAAATCCGGGTGCAGGAGGGGGACCGGGTGACGGAAGGGGAAACGCTCGTCGTCCTCGACTGCGAGGACTTCAAGATCGCCGCCCGTCTCGCGCATCAGAATTACGATCGCGCCGTGGCGCTTTCAAAGTCCGGCTTCGTGACCCCGGAGACCATGGATCAGCTCCGGAACCGGAAGGACGACGCCGATACGCGGCTTCAATGGTGCACGATCGAAGCGCCGGTGAACGGGAAAGTGCTGAGCCGGTATCACGAGCCGGGCGAGTGGATGAACCCGGGAAGCAAAATCCTGACGCTCGCGAACATCCGGGATATTTGGGCCTACATCTACGTCCCGCAACCCCTGGTCGCCAAGCTTTCTCCGGGGATGAAGGTCCGGGGCTCTCTGCCCGAGCTCAAGAACCGCGAGTTTGACGGCGTCATCGTCAAAATCAACGACGAAGCGGAATTTACCCCCAAGAACGTCCAAACCCAGGCGGAGCGGGAACGCCTGGTGTTCGGCGTCAAGGTGAGCTTCAGGGACTCGAACACGGATGAGATCCTAAAGCCCGGCATGACGATCGAGGTCGCCCTTCCCAAGGACTAAACCGATCGGTTTTCGGACGGACACGAGTGACGCCACAGGACAACCCGCAAGAAGCCCTCTCCATCTTCGTCCGCGAGGTTCGAAAGACCTTCGGGCGCACGGCCGCGTTGGACGGCGTGTCCCTCGCGTTCGAGGCGGGATTGATGCACGGGGTGATCGGCCCCGAGGGCGCGGGCAAGACGACCCTGATGCGGGTGATCCTGGGGCTTTTAAAACCCGCCGCCGGAAACGTCGCGTTCCGGCGCGACGGGCATCCGGTCGAGTTCGACACGATACGCCCGCAGGTCGCCTACATGCCGCAGCAGCAAAGTCTCTACGCCGATCTTTCCGTCGGGGAGCATCTGGATTTCTTCCGCGCCCTTTACGGCATCCCCGACGAGGACTACCGGTCCAAGCGCGAGGAACTGCTTAAGATCACGCGCCTGGCCGATTTCGTCCGGCGTCCGGCGGGCCAGCTCTCGGGCGGGATGTACAAGAAGCTGGGCCTCATGTGCGCGCTCCTGCGGTCCCCGCGCGTCATGCTCCTGGACGAGCCCACGACCGGCGTCGATCCCATCAGCCGACGGGAGTTCTGGGAGCTCTTGTACCGCCTGCTGGATCAGCAGATCCTGATCCTCGTGACCACCGCCTACATGGATGAGGCGGAACGGTGCGGTCGGGTCCATCTCCTGGAGCGCGGGAAACTGGTCGATGCCGGCGAACCCCGAGAACTCCTGGCCGCAGAAGGGGTATCCAATTTCGATGAACTCTTCCTCAGACAACAGGACCGCCGGTGACCTCGCCGTGGACGTGCGGGACCTCTCCGTCCGGTACAACGACTTTTATGCGGTGAACCGCATCTCCTTCACGGTCAGGCGGGGCGAGACCTTCGGGTTCCTGGGCGCGAACGGCGCAGGCAAGACGACCACGATCCGCGTGCTCTGCGGGCTGCTTCCCCCCTCGGAGGGGAAGGTCCTCGTGGCCGGCGTGGACTTCGCCGGCAACGGAGAGGCGGTCAAGGCCCGGGTCGGGTACATGTCCCAGCGGTTCACGCTTTATAACGACATGACCGTGGCGGAGAACCTCGACTTCATCGC
>DATIYJ010000006.1 GCA_035517655.1 Nitrospiria bacterium
TACTTGCATAAATAGGCGGACCCGATGGTTCTATGATTTTATCGTCCATATGTAATAATATCTTCGCAATTTGCATCTTCATGGATGGCAGCAGTGAAATGGTTACTTTCAGAATTTGCTTTTCCTGAATAAAAGATTCACCATCTTTACCTCTACTGTGTGATGTTGTTATTTCAATATCTTCTATCTCAATCTTTAGATTGTTTTTCCGCTGTACTATTTCTCCTAATTCAGGAACTTTCCTAAAGTGCTGTTCATATATAAGATAACCAAACATTAAAAATCCAATCGGTATGCTTATCCAATATGAAGAAAAGGTCGGCATTGTTAAACCAACCTTGCTATAAATAATTTTAACCAATGGATCTGGACTAAACAAACTCCATACCGAAGCAAGCCATTGCGGAAGAAAAATGAAAAGGAATGAAAAACTAGTCCATAAAACAGGATGTCGCAAAATGAATTTTGACATGCAGACATTTTAATCCTCCGCTTTCCCTGTGTCAAGGTGATAAGCGTGGATTAATCAAACCCCTACGAGGCCGCGGCTCAGACCGGCGGAAGATCAGGCCAGACGATTCAGGGTGTTCAAAAAGCTCCGGATGCAAGGCCGCAGGGACCGAGAACGACGCAGATGGACTTTTTCAGCAGCCTGCTATTGTTTCTTTCCGACCTTGAGTCGCAGAAGAGCCTTTTCAAGTTGTGCGCGTGCGGCTTCCATCTCTTCGCTCTTCGAGGCGGCGGCAAGTTGTTGCTCAGCCGACTTGGCCGCGGCTTCGGCGCGGGCCAGATCGATCTCTTCCGCCCGCTCCGCGATCTCGGCCAGGATCGTGACCCGTTTGGGTTCCACCTGGGCATAGCCCCAGCTCACGGACAGCCGCTTCCATTCCTCGCCCTTGCGATAACGCAGCTCGCCGATCCGGAGCGTCGTCAGAAAATGGCAATGGCCGGGCAGCACGCCGAACTCGCCCTCCGCTCCGGGCGCGATCACTTCATCGACCTCATCGCTGATCAGCAAGCGCTCGGGCGTCACAATATCCATATGAATTTTGCCGGCCATTGGTTAGGCTTTCCCCGTCAACTTCTTGGCCTTCTCGACCACTTCCTCGATCGGCCCGACCATGTAGAAGGCCTGCTCCGGAAGATCGTCGTATTTTCCCTCGACGATCTCCTTGAAGCTCTTCACGGTGTCTTTGAGCTTCACGTATTTCCCCTTCGCCCCGGTGAAGGCCTCGGCGACGTGGAAGGGCTGGGACAGGAAGCGCTGGATCTTCCGCGCGCGCGCGACGGTCAGCTTGTCGTCATCGGACAGCTCGTCCATTCCCAGAATGGCGATGATGTCCTGCAACTCTTTATAGCGCTGGAGCGTCGCCTGGACCTGCCGGGCCACGGCGTAATGTTCCTCGCCCACGATCTTGGGGTCGAGAATCCGTGAAGTCGAATCGAGCGGATCGACGGCCGGGTAGATCCCGAGCTCGGCCAGCTGCCTCGAAAGCACGGTCGTCGCGTCCAGATGGGCGAAGGCCGTGGCGGGAGCGGGATCGGTGAGATCGTCGGCCGGAACGTAGATCGCCTGGACCGATGTGATCGAGCCCTTCTTCGTCGAGGTGATCCGTTCCTGCAGCGCGCCCATCTCGGTCGCCAGGGTCGGCTGATAGCCCACGGCCGACGGCATCCGGCCGAGAAGGGCGGACACCTCGGACCCCGCCTGGGTAAAGCGGAAGATGTTGTCGATGAACAGGAGCACGTCCTGCCCTTCCTCGTCGCGGAAGTACTCCGCGACCGTCAGGCCGGTGAGGCCCACGCGAAGCCTCGCTCCGGGCGGCTCGTTCATCTGGCCGTACACCAGCGCCGTTTTGCTGATCACGCCGGACTCCTTCATCTCGAGCCACAGGTCGTTTCCCTCCCGCGTCCGCTCGCCTACGCCGGCGAAGACGGAATAGCCGCCGTGCTGCGTCGCGATGTTGTTGATCAGCTCCATGATGATCACGGTCTTGCCCACGCCGGCGCCCCCGAACAGCCCGACTTTTCCCCCGCGGGAGTAGGGCTCCAGGAGATCAATGACCTTGATCCCGGTCTCGAACACCTCCGTCCGGGTCTCCTGGTCCACCAAGGACGGCGCCGGTCGATGAATCGGGTAATGTTTTTTCGCCTGGACCGCCCCCTGATGGTCCACCGGCTCGCCGAGGACGTTGACCATCCGCCCGAGGGTTTCGGGTCCGACCGGCACCGAGATCGGCGCGCCGGTATCGACGACGTCCATCCCGCGCACCAGGCCGTCGGTCGACGACATGGCCACGCCCCGCACGCGGTTCTCTCCGAGGTGCTGGGCCGTCTCGAGCGTCAGCCGGATCTGCGGAAGCCGGTGCTTCTCATCCGCCTCCCGTTCCACGCGGAGCGCGTTGTAAATCGCCGGAAGCTTGCCCGGGGGGAACTCAACGTCCACCACCGGACCGATCACCTGAACCACTCTGCCTTTATTCACTGTTTACCTCCATTTGCTTTTAGGCTGCTCAAAAAGCTCCAGATGCGAGGCCGCAGGGACCGAGGAGACCGCAGCGTACTTAGGATGGTACGTGAGGATCTCCGAGGGACCGAGAACGACGCAGATGGACTTTTTCAGCAGCCTGTTAACCTCCGCGCATTGCTTCGGCCCCGCCCACGATATCCATCAGCTCCTTGGTGATCACGGCCTGGCGCGTTTTGTTATAGACCAGCGTCATTTTGCGGATCAACTCGCCGGCATTCCGGGAGGCGGCGTCCATCGCCGTCATCCGGGCGCCCAGCTCCCCGGCCGCCGATTCGAGAAGGGCGCGGAAGACCTGCACCTCGATATATTTCGGCAGCAAGCGGACCAGCACGGCCGTCTCATCGGGCTCGTACAAGTAATCCCCCGTCACGGCCTCGGCCGTCTCCGGCGGCTCGATCGGGAACAGTTTTTCGACCGCGACCCGCTGCTGCATCACCGATTTAAATTCGTTGTACAAAAGGTAAAGCTCATCGAAGGCCACGCCGGCGTACTGCGCGCTGAGGTCCCGGCCGATCTCGGCCCCGTGGGCGTAGCCCAGCCGGTCGAAGATCTGGACCCAGGTCCCCCGGGGGACGGTTCCCCGCCGTCTGAAGAAATCCCGGGCCTTCCGGCCGACGACCGAGACGCCCACCTCCAACCCGGCCGCGCGCTTCTCCCGAATGAACTCCTGCGCCCGCCGGAGAATATTGGCGTTGAACGCCCCGCAAAGCCCGCGATCGGCCGTGATGACGAGCAGCTCGACTTTGCGCGCGGATCGACGGCGGAGGAGGGGATGCAGATCACGGTTGACTCCCCGGCTCAGGCCCTTCAGGACCGCGGCCATTTTCTGGGCGTAGGGCCGGGCCGAGAGGATGCGGTCCTGCGCCCGCTTGAACTTGGCCGCGGCGACCATCTTCATGGCCTTCGTGATTTTTTGGGTGCTCTTGACCGAACTAATTTTTCGTCGGATATGCTGAAGACTGGGCATGGGGGTTCGGCATCCAGGGGGCTAGACCGAAATTTTCTTGACGAAGTCCTGCTTCAGGCGTTCCAGCGCCTTCTTGACTTTATCGGTGAGATCCTTGTCCATGGTCTTCTTCGCGGCCACTTCCTTTTTAAGGTCCGCTCCCTCTTGGTCAAAATATTTGACCAATGCCTGCTCGAAGCGGCGCACCTGCTCGACCGGGAGATCGTCGACGTACCCGTTGATCCCGGCAAAGATCGAGAGGATCTGGGCCTCCACCGGTAACGGTTGATACTGGTCCTGCTTCAACAACTCGACCATCCGCGCGCCGCGGGCCAGCATCGCCTGGGTGGTCTTGTCCAGCTCGGAACCGAACTGGGCGAAGGCCGCCATCTCGCGATACTGGGCCAGATCCAGCCTCAGGGTACCGGCCACCTGCTTCATCGCCTTGATCTGGGCCGACCCTCCCACGCGGGAGACCGAGAGTCCGACGTTGATCGCCGGCCGGACGCCGGAATAAAAGAGATCCGCCCCGAGATAGATCTGCCCGTCCGTGATCGAGATGACGTTGGTCGGGATGTAGGCCGAGACGTCCCCGGCCTGGGTCTCGATGATCGGCAGGGCCGTGAGCGAGCCGCCGCCCAGCGCGTCGCTGAGCTTGGCCGCGCGCTCCAGAAGGCGCGAATGAAGGTAGAAGACATCCCCGGGATAGGCCTCCCGGCCCGGAGGCCGCCGGAGAAGGAGCGACAGCTGCCGGTACGCGGCCGCGTGCTTGGAAAGATCGTCGTAGATCACCAGGGCGTGGCGCCCGTTGTCGCGGAAATATTCCCCGATCGCGCAGCCGATGTACGGCGCCAGAAACTGCAGCGACGCCGGCTCCGACGCGGTGGCCGAGACCACGATGCTGTACGCCATGGCGCCGGCGTCTTCCAGCGTCTTGATCACCCGCGCTACGGTCGAGCGCTTCTGCCCGACCGCGACGTAGATGCAGATCACGTTCTGGCCTTTTTGATTGATGATCGTGTCGACCGCGATGGCCGTCTTCCCGGTCTGGCGGTCTCCGATGATCAGCTCGCGCTGGCCGCGCCCGATGGGGATCATCGCATCGATGGCCTTGAGCCCGGTCTGAAGCGGTTCGCGCACCGGCTGGCGATCGACCACGCCGGGAGCAACCACCTCGACCCGCCGGAACTCCTTGGCCTGGACGGGCCCTTTCCCGTCGATGGCCTGCCCGATCGCGTCGACCACGCGCCCGATGAGCGCGTCGCCCACCGGCACCTCGGCGATCCGGCCGGTCCGTTTGACCAGATCCCCTTCTTTGATTCCGACATCCGACCCCAGAAGCACCGCGCCGACGTTGTCCTCCTCCAGGTTCAGGACGATCCCGTACACGGCGCCGGGGAATTCCAGCAGCTCTCCGGCCATCGCCTTTTCCAGCCCGTAAATCTTCGCGATGTTATCGCCGACCTGGAGAACCGTTCCGACCTCCTGGATGTCGACGCCCTTCTGGAAATCCTTGATCTGCTTTTTGATGATCTCGCTGATCTCTTCCGCGCGCATCTGCATTGTTCTAGCTCCTGACCTTACTTGGCCAACTCACGCCGAAGCCCCTGAAGCTGTCCCCTCACGCTTCCATCGTAGACACGGCTCCCCGCATAGATGACCATCCCTCCGAGAAGGGACGGATCGGATTCGACGATCAGATCCACATCCCGTTTCAGAATAGCCCCCAGTTCTCGTTTCAAACCGGACTCCTGTTCTTTGGACAAAGGCCGCGCCGCGCGTACCCGCACATGCTCCACGCCTTCAGCCTCGTCCACCAGAAGTCCGAAGACCTTCGTGATCTCGGGCAACTGCCCGAGCCGGTTTTTCTGGATCAGGAGATCCATGAAGCGTTTCAGGAGCGGCGGGCTTCCGATTCGACCGGCCAGCGATTCCAATACCCGCTTTTTCTCTTCCGGGTGATAGCGCGGGCTCCGGCAGAGGTCGCGCAGTTCGGGCTGGACGCGGATCATCTCATCCATCCGCCCAAGCCCCTCGCGGACCGGCGCTGGCTGCCCTTCCTGCCGGGCCAATTCGAAAAGCGCTTTCGCGTACCGTCGTGCCGTTGCGATGCTCATGACCTCAAACCAAGTCCGGGACCGTGATTCTCGACAAAAATGTGCTACCCTAACACAGGGCCGTTGTGTTGTCAAGCGGCCGGCTTGCGACTTCGGAGGGCCGAGGAAGCGCCGGGGATCCTCTCCGCGATAGGCTCCGGATGATGCCCCCGCCCAGCAGTTCATCGCCCCGATAGAAGACGACGGACTGCCCGGGGGTCACGGCCCGCTGGGGCCTTTGAAGCCCAACGCGGACGGTTTGGCCGTCCACCGGATCGATCCGGGCCGGCACCGATGCATGACGGTACCGAATTTTCACCTCCACCTCCATCGGATGCCTCAGGGGTTGCTCCACAAAAAAATTCAGGTCGTTCGCAACCAGTTCCTCGCAGAGCAGTTCGGACTCCTCGCCCACCACTACGGTGTTTTCATCCGGACGGATATCGACCACGTACAAACGATCCGGGGCCGAAAGGCCCAATCCCCGCCGCTGCCCGATGGTGTAGAAGGCCACGCCCGGGTGTTCTCCCAAAACCTCCCCTTGGGAGGTCACGATCCGGCCGGGTCGGACCGCTTGGGGCGCTTCGATCGACAAAAACTGCCGGTAATCCTGCTGTGTGACGAAGCAGATTTCCTGGCTCTCGCGCATCTCGTCGGCCGGAAGGTCCAGGGATTCGACGCGCCGCCACACCTCGGATTTGCGAAGGGAGCCCAAGGGGAAGATCAAGTGGGGCAGAATCTCCGGCCGGAGCCGGTAGAGGAAGTAACTCTGGTCTTTTTGTTCATCCACCGCGCGCTTGAGAACAGGCCGGCCCGTCCCTTCAGGCTTCTCCAGCCGGACGTAATGCCCGGTCGCGAGACAATCCGCCCCGAATTCCCGGGCGATCTCGAAGAGTCGGCCGAACTTGATCCGCTCATTGCATCGCACACAGGGGTTCGGCGTCTCTCCACCGAGATATCCGTCCACAAAGTCATCGACCACGGACCGTCGAAACTCCGGCTGGACGTCGACGACATGGTGTTCAATCCCGAGCCGTTGGGCCACGTAACGCGCCACCCCGACTTTACAACAGGACCGGTCCTGCCAACGCTTATCCGGGTTCTCCTCTTCCTTCCAGACCTTGAGCGTCACGCCGATCACCCGGTGGCCCTGTTCCTTCAACATCAGCGCCGCGGCGCAACTGTCCACGCCTCCGCTCATGCCGACCACAACCGTCTTGTTTTCCGTCCGACTCATCCGCTTCTGGGTCATGTCCTGCTTCAGCGCGCCTCCTGCATGGCCTCCGCCACCTGTCCTTGAACCTGTCCCGATCCTTCCAGTCCCTTCCGCGACGTCGTTTCCGCTCCGCTCATTTGACAATGACCGTTAAACCGTACGCCTTCTTCAATGATGAGCACCGGCGTCTTGATCGATCCGTCCAAAATCGCCGTCGGCAGGAGCTGGATTTTTTCCAAGGCGGTGACGTTGCCCGTAATCTTGCCGCCGTTCACAACCGTGCCGGCGCTGATCTCGGCATGAATGACGGCGCCTTCGCCCACGACCAGCGTTCCCTCGGTGATGATCTCTCCTTCGACATGTCCATCGATCCGTATCGTGCCATGGTACGTGATCACCCCCTTGAATTCGGTGCCCTTTCCCAAAAAAGCGATGACCTCGTCGCCGACTCCGTCTCTTCGGTCTTTGTCATCCTTGCGCAGCATGTGTTCCTCCTTGTCTATCATCTCGGCAGGCAACGCCTCGGCTATTTTAGAATGAGCTCCAGCAGCCGGTCCAGATCCGACGGGTTTTGATAGTGGATCGCGACCTGTCCTCCGCCGTTCATCATGGTGATTCGAACCCGCGTTCCCAGATATCGAATCAGCCGTTCTTCGGCTTCGGTCAGGGCCGCTTGAATCCCGGACGGTCCGCTCCGAGTCCGCGCGGGCGCTCGATTGGCGGCGGCTTCGGCGGCGCGCACCGAGAGCCCCTTCCGCATAATCCGTTGGGCCAACCGGAGTTGGGCCTGCAGTCCGGTCAGGGACAAGAGGACCTTCGCATGGCCCATGGATAGCCGGTCCGACGCGATCGCCTCCTGTATTTCGGACGGGAGGTTTAACAGGCGCAGTGCATTGGTGACCGAAGACCGCTCTTTCCCCACCCGACGGGCGACTTCCTCCTGCGTCAAACGAAACTCGTCCGTCAAGCGGCGATAGGCCTTGGCGGTTTCGATCGGGTTGAGGTCTTGGCGTTGAAGGTTCTCAATCAGGGCCAACTCCACGGCATCGGGGTCCGAGGCCTCCTGAAGCACGGCAGGGATCTTGTCCAGACCGGCCAGCTTGGCCGCCCGCCAGCGACGTTCGCCGGCGATTAACTCGTAGCGGCCGTCTTCGGCGGGCCGGACGAGGACGGGCTGGAGAACCCCCCGTTCTTTGACGGAGGCGGCGAGCTCCTGCAGGTCCGCCTCCCGGAAGACCTTTCGGGGCTGATACCTATTAGGTATTATTTTTTGGACGTCCAGATCGAGGTATCGTCCGGTGGAACCCGCGGCGGACGCCCCCTCCGGAAGGGCCCGATCAAACAGGGCGTCCAGTCCTCTACCGAGTGCTTTCTTCTGCATGGGCCATCACTTCCTTCGCAAGATTCAGATAGGCCTGAGCCCCCGTCGAACCGATGCCGTACAGGAGCACGGGCCGGCCATGGCTGGGCGCTTCCGCCAAGACCACGTTCCGCGGCACCATAACCTCAAAAACCTGCTGTTTGAAATAACTTCGGACTTCCCGAACCACCTGATGGGCCAGATTGGTGCGGCCGTCGAACATCGTGAATAAAATTCCTTCAATTTTCAAGTCGGGATTATAACTCTCCCGAACCCGCCGGATCGTCCGCAACAGCTGCTGTAATCCCTCCATGGCATAATATTCGCACTGGACCGGGATCAAGACGGAATGGGCGGCCGTCAGCGCGTTGAGCGTCAGCAGCCCCAGCGAAGGCGGGCAGTCCAAGATCAGATAATCATACCGTTCCGCCACATTCCGCATCACGTTCTTCAAAATGGACTCGCGATGCGGAATCGAGACCAATTCCAGTTCCGCGCCCACCAAGTCGACCCGCGCCGGGACCAATTCCAAGCCCGCCAGTTCCGTTTTCCGTATGACATCCTCAAATGTTTTGTGTCCCATGAGGACGTCGTAGAGGCTGGCCGAGAGGCTTTCCCGATTGACTTGCAGGCCGCTTGTGGTGTTTCCCTGCGGATCGACATCGACCAGCAACACCTTTTTTTCGGCCACGGCGAGGGACGCCGCCAAATTGATGGCGGTGGTCGTCTTCCCGACCCCTCCTTTTTGATTGGCAATTGCGATAACGCTTCCCATGTCGGCTGCGCAACCCGATGACCCGGCAGATCCTATCACAATAGAAAACAAAACAAAAGAATTTTTTATGCCCAGACGTATCGGCCGTCTATCGACACAGGCTGCACTACAACAATGGCGGGGTTTTAAGAATGTTCCACGTGGAACATTGTCCGGACTGATTCGGGTCGAGGTGCTATGACGGTCGCTTAAAGATCTCCAACCTCCTAAGGATTTTTGAAAACGGAAGCTCGTATTGCACTGTGGCTTCCCATTCCTTTATCCGATCAACCGGCATGGCGGATTGAATACGTCCCTGATACAGAATCAATTTCCCATTAGGTCCTAATAACGGGAGGGCTTTACTCAATACCGTCTCTATTTTCGCGAAAGCCCTTGCAACAATCAAATCGTAGCGATTGTCACCGGTCGCCAGTTTCTCGATACGTTGATTTAAAATTCTGATCTCGGACAACTTAAGTTTGCCGATAAGATGATGAAGAAATGCCGTCTTTTTCTCTGAAGATTCAAGGAGGGTTAGTTGCAATCCGGGAAGACCGATCTTTAATGGAACGCCAGGGAACCCCGCCCCGGTTCCGATGTCCAATAATGTTTGTCCCGGACGTTTTTCGATCGCTTTTAATCCGGCAAGGGAGTCCAGGAAATGCTTTTCAATGATCTCTTTATCGTCTAGGATCGAGGTCAAATTGACCCCACGACTCCATTCCTTTAGGTCTTCAAGATAGATCAAAAATTGACTGATCTGAAAATCGGATAATGGACTGCTCAGCGACTTCGAGCCGGTCGCAAAAAAGGTCGCAAGCTCAGATCGGCCCGGGCGGGGCATCGTCAATATTCCCTTGGCGCTTATTTTTGCCTTCTTTCGGGTTCAACCGAGCACGTTCCAGTGCAACTAAAATGAGCGAAAGCGCGGCAGGTGTGATCCCGGAAATTCGTGATGCTTGGCCAACAGAGATCGGTCTAATTTTATCCAGCTTCTCGCGTACTTCTGTTGAAAGGCCAATAACACTGTCATAATCAAATTCAGCATGAATTTTTCGATCTTCCATCCTTTTGAAACGGTCGACTTCCTTTAATTGCCTCTGAATGTACCCGTCGTACTTGATTTCGATCTCCACCCGCTTTTTAATCTCATCGGAGAGAAGGGGTTCGCGGTTTGAAAGCGGCTCGATCATTTCGTAATCCAGTTCGGGGCGCTTGAGCAATTGCTCCAGCGTCTGGTCCGCCGTTTCTTCGAGGCCCAACAGGCCGCATTCATACAGGACCCCTGCTTTGATCCGGGTCTTTTTCAACCGACCGATTTCATTTTTTATGGTTAATTGCTTATGAAGAAACGTTTGATACGAAGCCTGGGAGACGAGTCCAATTTGCAATCCCTTCTCCATTAATCGGACATCGGCATTATCATGTCGAAGTAATAATCGGTATTCCGCTCTTGAGGTAAACATCCGATAAGGCTCACGCGTCCCTTTTGTAACAAGATCGTCGATAAGAACGCCTATATAGGCCTCTGAACGATCCAAAATCAACGCGGGTTTGTTCGAGATATTCAAGGCCGCGTTGATGCCGGCCATAAGCCCTTGGGCCGCCGCCTCTTCATAGCCGGAGGTACCGTTGATTTGACCGGCATGATACAGTCCATCCAATACTTTCGTTTCAAGTGTCGGCTTCAATTGGGTGGGCGGAAAGAAATCATATTCAACCGCATACCCAGGCTTTAACATTACGGCGCTTTCAAGGCCCGGAATGGTTTTTAATATTGCTCCTTGCACGTCCACAGGCAGACTTGTAGAAATTCCGTTTGGATAAAACTCTTCCGAATTAATACCTTCAGGTTCCACAAACACCTGGTGGCGGTCACGCGCCGAAAATCGGACCACTTTATCCTCGATGGATGGGCAGTATCGCGGTCCTGTCCCTTCGATGACACCGCTGTACATCGGTGATCGGTCGAGATTATCCATGATTATTTTGTGCGTTTCATTGTTTGTATAAGTGATATGGCATGGAACCTGTTTCGTCGCTATTCGCTCTGTTGAGTAGGAGAACGGGGGAGGGGGTTCATCGCCATATTGCGGAATCATTACGGAGAAATCGATAGAGCGACGGTCCAGGCGAGGCGGCGTTCCTGTTTTAAGGCGTCCTAACTTAAGTCCAAATCCTAGGAGGTCTTCAGAAAGGCCTTCGGCCGCCGCTTCGCCGGCTCTACCGGCCGGAAAACGGGTCATCCCTATATGGATCAACCCTCTTAAAAAAGTTCCAGTTGTCAATACAACAGCCTTGGCCTTTAGCCGAACTCCTGTGTCCGTTATGATTCCGGACACTTCTTGTCCACGTGTTAACAACCTAGATACAGTTCCCTTCCGGATTTCGAGCCTTTTTGTCACATCCAACGATGTCTTCATTTCATGACGGTAAGCGGCCTTATCGGCTTGAGCACGCACAGCCTGGACTGCAGGTCCCTTTCGAGTATTGAGCATGCGGAACTGAATACCGGCCTTATCTGTGTTCCTGGCCATTTCTCCACCAAGAGCATCTATTTCCCGTACGAGATGTCCTTTCGCTATACCACCGATGGCCGGATTGCATGACATATGTGCAATTTTATCCGGTTCCATAGTCAGTAACATCGTTGAACAACCCATGCGAGCGGCCGCAAGAGCAGCCTCGCATCCCGCATGGCCACCTCCGACCACAATGACATCGTAGGATCGATCGAACGTTTGGATCAGCATGGCCAATGTTCCACGTGGAACATATCAGTTGTACTTTTTGCTTTCATAAAAATCATTTAATTATTAATTACCTATGTTCCAATTCATTTTCCAATGCAAAAATTTTTGAATATTTTTTCGAGAAGATCGTCTGTAGTAGTCTCTCCGGTAATCTCCCCAAGTCGATCGATCGCGGTTCTAATATCAACAACAATTAATTCAGGCGGTGCGTTTCTATCGATAGATTCAATGGCATCTTGAAGCGACATTTTTGCATGAGTTAATAATGACTTGTGTCTATAATTAATCATGGCTTCGCGCTCTCCGCATGTCACAATGCCGCTCCGTATTTCTCTCACGATGGCCTCTCGGAGGTTGTCAAGCCCTTCTCCGGTACGCGCCGAAATACAGACAATTTTTTCGGCATGATGATTTTGAACCAGAAACCCCACCTGATCCTGACTCCGAGCATTTTCCGGGAGGAGATCAATCTTTGTGCAGACAATCAACCGTCTTTTCTCATCCGTCTCTTCAATTAACCTCTGCTCTTCCTCGCCGAGTTTTTGGCTTAGGTCTAGAACTAACAAAATGAGATCCGCCTCTTTAATGGCTTGACGGGTTCGTAAAACACCCTCTCGTTCCACCAAATCCTCCGTCTCCCGTAATCCGGCCGTATCCATGATGCGAAGAGGAAGGCCGCCTAGATTGAGATAGTCTTCTATAATATCGCGGGTTGTCCCTGGAATTGGGGTTACGATCGCCCGGTTTTGCAGGAGCATCGCGTTGAGCAAACTGGATTTCCCGGCGTTCGGGCGACCGACGATCACGGTTGCAATCCCTTCTCTCAAGGCTTTACCGCTCGTCGCTGTTTTAGCAAGGGCATCCGCCCCGTTGACGAGGTCGGCAAGCAGGGCCCGCATCTGACCTTGATTTAGGAACTGAAGATCTTCTTCTGTAAAATCAATTCCGGCCTCGATCTCCGCTAAAAGCCGGACGGCGGATTCGCGTAGATGTCTGATTCGGCGATGTAGTTCGCCGCCCAATTGTGCGAGCGCAGCCCGCTGGCCCGCTTCGGTCTTCGAATGAATCAAATCCATCACGGCCTCGGCCTGAGTCAGATCGATCCGACCGTTGAGAAATGCCCACTTCGTAAACTCCCCCGGGTCGGCCAGTCGTGCGCCTTGCTGCATTAAAACATCCAAAATCCGATGAAGGAGGAGTGGTCCACCATGGCCGTAAATTTCCACCGTATCCATGCGGGTGTAGGTTCTGGGCGCATGCATGACCGCGAGCATCACCTCATCCAGTCGTTCTCCGATGAAGGGATCGCGTATCACCCCAAGATGGATCGTGTGACTGGCCAGTTCGTTTACGGCGAGGCCGCTCCTGGGCTCAAAAACCTGTGCGGCAATCTCGATGGCCCGCCCGCCGCTGAGGCGGATGACTCCGATGCCTCCCTCCCCAACGGGGGTCGCGATCGCGCAGATGGTGTCTCCCGAAACGAGTCTATGACTTTTCTGGACCAGCTGCGGGCGTTTTTCCCGGCTCTTTTTTTCCGGACTCCTTTTCATGTTTGGTCTCAAAATATTTCATGGTGAAATACTGCTGACTCACGGTCAGGACATTGTTCGTGATCATGTAGAGGACTAACCCGGTGGGGAAATTTAGAAATAAGAAGGTCATGAGTACGGGCATCATCAGAAATATCTTGGCTTGGGTGGGATCCATGGTGGTGGGTTGCATCTTTTGCTGGATCAGCATGGTGAAGCCCATGATGATGGGAAGGACAAAATAGGGGTCTTTGTCGGCCAGATCATGAATCCAGAGAATAAACGGGGCCTGACGAAGTTCGATGGTTGTGTAGAGCACGTTGAACAGCGCCACGAAAACGGGGATTTGGAGAATCATGGGAAGGCATCCCCCAACGGGATTGACCTTGTTCTTCTGGTACAATTCCATCATCTCGCGCTGCAGGCGTTGCCGATCCTCCTTGTATTTCTTCTGCAGCGCCTGCAGCTGGGGTTGAAGGGCCTGCATCGCCCTCATCGACCGATAGCTCTTGTGCGTGAGGGGAATGAACAGCACGCGAACGCCGACGGTCAACAGGACGATCGACACGCCATAGTTCCCGGTGAAACCGTGAAGGAACTGCAGAATATAGAAAAGCGGCCGGGCGATCCACCGGACGATGGCCCAGCTGCCATAAATAAACCATCCGAAATCGACCGTCTCCTCGAGTCCGACCCCGAGGGCTTTCAGGCGCTGGTGTTCCTTCGGTCCCGTGTAAAGGAGGAGGTGGTTGATCGCGGGGCCGGCTCCCGCGGACTTGAATTCCAATTCGGTATTTACCGATACGGGGGACAACCGGCTGACCACCGCCGCGCCGGCCCCGGTCGTGATCGCCGCGGCAATAAAGTACTTGTCCTGCAGCGCCGTCCAGGCAATCGGGCCCTCGTGGCGGACTTCCTTTTCCATTTTGGCCGGATTGTCTTTGACCAGCTCTCCACCGATATCGGTAACGGGTCCGACGAACCCGACGAACCCTCTTTTTTGTCCCCAGTCGGTGATGCCGAAGTTGCGGCCGATTGAAAACAGGTACCGATCGGGAACGCCTTCCGTTTCGATGTCCAGGCCGATCCGGTAACTGTCGCTCCAAAAGGAAACCCGTTTTGAAACGCGAATGCCCGTGTCGGGGTCCTGGAAGCGGAAGGCGACGGTGCCCGTCTTGTTTTGTTCATCGAGCGTTAGATCGTGGCCGTCCACGGTATAAAGCCCGCGGTCCATGCGCTCATTCAGTCCGGCATCCGGCGTTTGGATTGAAAAGGCCGGGGGCGCGCCGGCCCCCTCTTGATAAAGCTTGATCGGCGTTTTCCTGTCCAGGCCTGTATACTTTTTTAACTCAAACACGACCAGTTTCCCCCCGCGCGAGGAAAAACCGGCATGGTAGAGCGGTGTGTTTATTTGAATCGTCTGTTCCTCTCTGGGCGATACCGGGATTGCAAGTGGTTTTGCGCCGACAACGCCGGACGGCGGTTGAGCAAAGTCCTGTTTCTCCGCGGCCTTCTCCGGCTGTCCGAGTCCGGGCGAAGATGGAACCAGCCCGAGTTTCTCGACAACGTAGGGGTAGGCCATCATAATCGTAAATGACAAAACCAGAAAGAGAATAAACCGCTTTTCCATTTATCCGCTTATTTGACGGGATCGTACCCGCCGGGGTGAAACGGCTGGCATTTCAATATTCGTACAACGGTGTACAGAAGGCCCTTGACCATTCCGTGCCGTTGCAGCGACTCCATGGCATAACAGGAGCAGGTCGGCGTGAATCGGCACGCTCTCGGCAAAAACGGGGAGACCGTCCATTTGTAGCACTTGATCATCCCGATCAACACGTGTTTCATACGGGTTCCTGACATACCCGCGCTTGCCGGAGCGCGTTTTCAAAATCAACGGTCAATAAATCACGTCGCTGCGTAAGCAAGGCTATCCGAGGAAACAGGATGATATCGCAAGAAGGAGAGATTCTTTTTTGAAATTGATCGAAAAGAATTCGCGCAATTCGCTTGGCTTTATTCCTTCGAACCGCCGGCCCAAACCTTCGACCGACCACGGCAGCAAACCTAGAACAAGAACGGCGGTTTTCCCGGCACAAAATTCGAAACGTCTCGGCATCGACCGTAACCCCGTATCGATAAACACCCGTAAACTGCACCTTCCGATTCAACCGGTGTCTGCGATTCATAGTTACTCCTACGCGGTTAACTTTCTTCTTCCTTTCGACCGGCGTCGAGACAAAGCGCGACGACCCCCTTTCGATTTCATGCGGGTTAAAAATCCATGCGTCTTTTTTTTTCTCCTCTTGCTGGGCTGCCGGTACGTGATGGACATGTATCCTCCTCGATCTTTTAAAAAATTTCATTATAGGCAGGTTTGTTTGGCGAGTCAATCGAAAACACGTCGGTTTCATTCGGTCGTTTGTTACAGGAGAGAAATTGTAAATGAAATAAAATAGTAGTAATAGTAGTGCTTGTTAAAAGAGGGAATTGAATCGGAACGGAATAAAAGAAAACACACTTCTCTGGGGGTTGGGGCTGAATAAAACTTGCTTTGTTTGAATGGTTTTGTTATCTTGGGCCGGGAATCAATTTAACCACAGGCAATAACGGCGATCATTTTTATGTAGGTGTTCTGAAGTGGATTTTAACCAGCATAGCTTATTGATTTATATTGCATTAATTTATTATCAACAATTGTTGATAAAGCTGTTGATAACCAGGCGGAAATGAAACCGGAAGAAATCTGGCACCAAGCCAGTGAAAAGATGGAGACCCGTGTCAACAAGCAGACCCATGACACATGGTTCAAACCTCTTTCCATCGAGTCCGTCGAAGGCAAGGAGGTCACGCTCGTCGCACCCAATCGGTTTTTCTGCGAATGGATTAGGGAGCACTACTATGAAATGCTTCTCGACGAAATAGGGCGGATTACGAAGATTGATGGATTAAGAATAAACCTGATCATAAAGAACGGCGAACAAACGCCGACCGAAAGTCCGATATCGGAAAAAACGGGAAGATCCCGAAGAGGAATTCAGCTCAATGCAAAGTACACCTTTGGCGGGTTCGTGGTCGGTTCCTGCAACCAGTTCGCCCATGCCGCGGCCTTGGCCGTGGCGGAATCTCCAGCCAGGGCCTACAACCCATTATTCCTGTATGGCGGTGTAGGGCTGGGAAAGACACACCTGCTGAATGCGATAGGGAATTTTATAATCGAAAAGCGTCCCGGGACGAGGATCGCCTATCTCTCTTCCGAGCAATTCACGAACGAAGTCATCAATTCCATCCGGTACGACAAAATGCTGGAGTTTAGGAACAAATACCGGGGTGTTGATACGTTGCTTATGGATGACATCCAGTTCATCGCGGGAAAAGAACGGACGCAAGAAGAGTTTTTTCACACCTTCAACGCCCTTTACGAAGCCCACAAACAAATTGTCTTGTCGAGCGATCGCTTTCCTAAAGAAATCCCGACGATTGAAGAACGGCTGAGATCTCGTTTTGAATGGGGTTTGATTGCGGATCTTCAAGTCCCGGACCTCGAAACCCGTATCGCCATTCTCCGAAAGAAAGCCGAGACCGAGGCGATCGATCTGCCAGACGCGGTGGCCCATCTGTTGGCCGAAAACATCCGTGGGAACGTCCGTGAATTGGAAGGGGCTCTGATTCGAGTCGGGGCCTTTTCTTCGTTGACGGGACAAGCCATAACGCTGGACTTGGCGAAGAAGATTCTTCGGGATTCGGTGCAAGTAAAGAAAATCCTTACCGCAGAAGAGATTCAAAGAGTCGTCGCGGAACGCTTCCACCTTCGGCAGGTCGATATGAAGTCGAAGAAAAGGACAAAAACGATCGTGCAGCCCAGGCAGATCACCATGTACCTCTGCCGAGAACTGACGTCCAATTCCTTCCCGGAAATCGGGCGACATTTCGGTGGGAAGGATCATACAACGGTTATCCATGCCTGTCGGCAGATCGAGAAACGAATGGAAGCCGACGCGAGTTTTAAACAATTGGTGGAATCCATAACGAGGCAGTTGCAAGAAGGCCAGGGTTCGGCATAACAACGTACTCCAGGGGCACGAGGAGGTTTGTATGAAGCTCAAAATTTCTCGGAGTGAATTATTGACCGGCTTCCAACGCGTTCAAGGCGTGGTTGAAAAGCGAAATACCATGCCGATCCTTTCAAACATGCTCTTTGAGGCGAAAGGGGACCGGGTCATTTTATTCGCAACCGACCTCGAGATCGGCATTCGGGGAACCTACAAAGCCGAGGTATCGCAGCCCGGCGGGGTAACCGTTTCGGCCAGGAAGTTGTATGAGATCATTCGCGAACTGCCGGACGGCATGGTCACGATCTCTTCGAAAGAGGATCACGCCGTTCAGATCGAGGCTGGAAAGAGCGAGTTCAAAGTGTTGGGACTGCCGCCCCAGGAATTTCCGGCCATGCCGACGGTCGAATCGGAACCGCTCATGGCCGTCGACCGCAAGACGCTTTCCGATTTGATTCGCAAGACCGTTTTTACCGCCAGCGACAACAACGCCCGTTATATTCTCAACGGGTTACTGGTCACCCTCTATGCAAAGGACAAGAAACCTTTCCTGCGATTTGTCGGAACCGACGGCCACCGTTTGGCGGTGATCGAGAGGCCGTTGGACGGTGGAACGGTGCGGGGACTTCCCCAAGAGCTGACCGCCGTCATTCCAAAGAAGGCCGCGACGGAAATAAAGAAATTGTTGGAGGAGAATGAAGAAGGACCGGAACTCGGCGTGAGTAAAAATCAAATGATCTTTAAGCGGGGAGGCCTCCTTTTGCTTGCCCGACTCATGGAAGGCAGCTACCCCAATTACCAGCAAGTGATTCCCACAGAAAATGAGAAGCGCGCCGCGGTTAAAAGGACCGAGCTCGAGGGCGCGCTGCGCCGAGTGTCCATCCTTTCTCGCGAGAAAACGAGTGCGATCAAGCTGGCCCTGGAGCCGGGTACGCTTACGTTGTCTTCCAGCAATCCGGACATGGGGGAAGCGAAAGAAACGATCGGGGCCAAGTTCAACCAAGAAGGGGTCACAACGGGTTTTAACGCCCGATATCTTTTGGACGCCCTCTCGGCGATCGATGCGGAAGAGGCCGTTTTGGAGTTTAAGGATGCACTGAGTCCCTGCATCATCCGTCAAGCGGATGACCCGGATTACTTATGCGTGGTCATGCCGATGCGGGTTTGAATCACCGGGGGTCATGCTGGGCTATCCGGTTCTGCTGGGATGGGGACCTCAGGGAGTAGGGCGTGACTCTGTCTTAAGGAGCAGCATGGAGACCAAAGCGTCCCCCAAGTACGATGCGGAACAGATCAAGGTCTTGGAAGGATTGGATGCGGTTCGAAAGCGTCCGGCGATGTATATCGGCAGCACCGGCGTGGACGGGCTGCATCACCTTGTCTACGAAGTGGTCGACAACAGCGTGGACGAGGCCATGGCCGGCTTCTGTGACCGGATCGAGGTGAGTCTTCACAGCGACGGCAGTTGCACGGTGGTCGACAACGGACGTGGAATTCCAACCGGCATGCACGCGGGCCAAAAGCGCTCGGCGGCCGAGGTGGTCTTGACCGTTCTCCATTCCGGCGGGAAGTTCGACCGGGACGCCTACAAAGTGTCGGGCGGCCTCCACGGCGTCGGGATCTCGGTCGTGAATGCCCTTTCGGAATGGCTGGAGTTGGAGATCTGGCAGGACGGGCAAGCCTTTCAGCAGCGATACAAACGCGGCAAGCCCGAGGCCCCGCTGAAAGCCACCGGGAAGACGAAAAAAAGAGGAACTCAGGTTGTCTTCAAACCCGATCCCCAGGTCTTCGAGGAAACGGAATTCAGCTTCGACACCCTCTCACAACGTCTGCGTGAGCTGGCCTTTCTCAACAAAGGGCTCCAGATCATCCTTTCGGACGAACGGACCGATAAGCGGCAGGAGTTTTCCTACAAAGGGGGCATCATCTCTTTTGTGGAGCACCTGAATGAAAACAAGGACCCTCTCCACAAACCGATTTATGTCACCCGGGAGAAAAGCGGGGTCGTGATGGAAGTGGCCCTCCAGTACAACGATTCCTACTCGGACAACATCTTTTCGTTTGCAAACAACATTAATACCCGTGAGGGTGGAACCCATCTCGTGGGATTTAAAGCCGCTCTGACTCGAACCGTGAACACGTATGCCACGGCCAACAATATGTTGAAGGCCGACGATGAGGCCCTGACCGGAGATGACGTTCGTGAAGGGCTGACCGCCGTGATCAGCGTTAAGATACCGGAACCGCAGTTCGAGGGACAGACCAAGGCCAAGCTGGGAAACAGCGAGGTGAAGGGGATCGTGGAGGCCGCCGTCAACGAAGCGCTGGGCGCCTACTTTGATCAGAACCCGAGCATAGCCCGGAAGATCGCGGAAAAGGCGATCAATGCCGCGCGTGCCCGCGAAGCGGCGCGGAAGGCCAAGGAGCTTATCCGCCGCAAGAATGCGTTGGACATCGGGTCCCTTCCCGGAAAACTGGCCGACTGCCAGGAACGCGATCCGGCCCTTTCGGAGCTTTTTATCGTAGAGGGTGATTCGGCCGGCGGATCCGCCAAACAGGGTCGGGATCGACACAATCAGGCGATCCTCCCTTTAAAGGGAAAGATCCTCAATGTCGAGAAGGCCCGTTTCGATAAGATGATTTCGAGCGACGAAATACGAACCCTGATCACGGCTCTTGGCACAGGGATCGGACCGGAAGACTTCGACATCTTAAAGGCCCGGTACCACAAGATCATACTTATGTGCGATGCCGATGTGGACGGATCGCACATCCGAACGCTTCTTCTGACCTTCTTCTTCCGGCAGATGCCCCTGCTCTTGGAGAAAGGATATCTCTATATTGCGCAGCCGCCTCTTTTCAAGGTGAAAAAAGGGAAAGAAGAGCGGTATATCCAGAACGAAAGGGAGTTTGAGGACTACTTCTTCAAACTGGGAATAGAAAAGGCGACCGTCCTGACGGAGAAGGGGAAGAAAGCGGTCGTTGGAGACCGGCGACAAAAGCTGTTTGCCGAAATGGGGAAATACCGGCAGCATATCCAACAACTTAAGAAGCGCGGGGCCACATCCGAGTTGATCCGGACGCTTCTGACCGTTCGCCCGGCGCCCAAGACGGAGTGGTATACCCCCAAAACGCTCAAGCAGTTCGAACAGGTCTATATGGATATATTAAAGGAGGCTTTTCCGCCGACCGCTAAAAAGATCCGGGCGCAGGGGGAAACGTCGCGTCGAGACGACGGCTTTGTCTTATCTTGCTCGCTGAGCTGGGAGGGACAGGTGATCGAACGACGCGTGGAGTCCGCCCAGGTGGACGCCGTGCTGGAATCGGTCGAGTATAAAGGGCTTGAGACGATCTACGATCAGGTTCAGCAAATCGCGGCACCGCCGTACCTCATCTCTGCTGAGGGCGAGGAAGCAAAGTCGATTTTGACGTTGGAGGGTGCTGTCGAACAAGTCCTCGCGATCGGTCGAAGCGGCGCGACGATCCAGCGGTTCAAAGGGTTGGGCGAAATGAACCCCGAACAACTCTGGGAAACGACCATGGATCCTGAAAAACGCGTCCTCCTTCAGGTCAAACTGGAGGATCTTGTCGCCGCCGAAGAGATGTTTTCGGTCCTGATGGGAGATCAGGTTGAGCCGCGGAAAGCCTTTATCGAAAAGCATGCTCTGGAAGTGAAAAACCTGGATATTTAAATAGCGAGCGTCCAGCTCGGCTGGGGCGAGCGCGGGGATACCAGGGGGGCATTTGAGGACCTTGCTCTTCCCTTTGCCGCCGCGCTCCCCGATAAAAACAGAGGGATTCTGTGACGACCGAAACCCGAAAAATTGTGGTGGACATCGAAGACGAGATGAAGGCCTCGTATCTCGATTACGCCATGAGCGTGATCGTGGGCCGGGCGCTCCCCGATGTCCGGGACGGCCTGAAGCCGGTTCATCGACGGATTCTTTACGGGATGCACGAAATGGGCCTGCTCCATAATCGGCCCTATCGGAAGTCGGCCAAGGTCACGGGCGAGATTATGGGTAATTACCACCCGCATGGGGATGCCGCCATTTATGATACCTTGGTCCGGATGGCCCAGGATTTCAACATGCGGTATCCCTTGATCGACGGACAAGGCAACTTCGGCTCCATCGACGGTGACCCACCGGCGGCCATGCGCTACACCGAATCGCGGCTGACCCAGCTGGCCGAGGAGATGCTGGCCGACATCGACAAGGATACGGTCAATTTCGTTCCCAACTACGACGAATCCCGCACCGAGCCGACCGTTCTCCCCTCCCGAGTTCCTAATTTGTTGATCAACGGATCATCGGGCATCGCGGTGGGGATGGCCACAAACATCCCCACACATAATCTGACCGAAGTCGTTGACGCGCTGACCTTCATGATCGACAACCCCGAGGTCGCACTCGACAAGTTGACGCGCATCATCAAGGGGCCGGACTTCCCGACCGGCGGGTTCATTTGCGGGACGCAGGGGATCAAGGACGCGTACAAGACCGGTCGGGGCATCCTGACGTTGAGGGGAAAGGCCACGATCGAGGTTCATCCCAAAACCGAAAAAGAGACGATCATCGTTACAGAATTGCCGTACCAAGTGAACAAGGCCCGGTTGATTGAGAAAATCGCAGAACTGGTCCGCGACCGAAAGATCGATGGCATTGCCGATGTTCGGGATGAGTCCGACCGGGACGGGATGCGAATCGTCGTGGAGCTCCGGCGCGGGGAGGTGGCGGCCGTTATCCTCAATCAGCTCTACAAACATACCCAGCTCCAGACGACGTTCGGCGTGATCATGCTCGCTTTGGTCGACAATCAGCCCCGTGTCTTAAATCTGGCGGAGATCCTCCAGGCCTTTGTACGGCACCGCCGTGACGTGGTGGTGCGGCGGACGCAGTACGAGCTGCGGAAAGCCGAGGAGAAGGCGCATATCTTAGAAGGATTGAAGATTGCGCTGGACCATCTGGATCGCGTGATCGCCCTGATCCGACGCGCGGCCTCGCCCGAGGTGGCCCGCACGGGCCTCGTTCAACAGTTCGGACTCTCGCAGGTCCAGGCCCAGGCGATTCTGGACATGAGGCTTCAACGGTTGACTCAACTCGAACGGGAAAAACTGGTGACGGAGTATCAAGAGACGATCAAGCGGATCGAGTACCTTCGGTCGGTGCTGGGCAGCGAGGCCTTGGTCCGAAAGATGATCAAGGACGAGTTGCTGGAAATCCGGGAGAAGTACCAGGATGCCCGGCGGACCGAAATCATGGCGGCGGCGGAAGAGATTGATCCGGAAGACCTGATTGCCGAGGAGGACATGGTCATCACGATCTCCAACACCGGCTACATCAAACGCAACCCCGTGGGGATCTACCGAAGCCAGCGCCGAGGCGGGAAGGGAAAAATCGGCATGGGCGTCCGAGAGGAGGACTTTGTCGAGCATTTGTTCGTCGCCTCGACGCACGACTACCTCCTCTTTTTCACAGATGCCGGAAAAGTATACTGGCAAAAAGTTCATCAGATCCCCGAGGCGGGACGCGCGACCAAAGGAAAAGCGATCGTCAACCTTCTTCAGCTGGCGCAGGGTGAAAAAATCACGGCGATTCTTCCCGTCGTCGAGTTCCGGGAAGACCGATACGTGGTGATGGCGACCCGGCAGGGGGTCATCAAGAAGACGCCGCTTCAGGCGTACAGCAATCCGAGAGCGGGCGGCATCATTGCGTTGACTCTGGAACCGGGAGACAAGCTGGTCGCGGTACGGCTGACGGACGGAAGTAAAGAAGTTCTGATCGGAACGAAAAAAGGATTGGTAATTCGCTTTCCGGAAAAACAGGTCAGACCGATGGGGCGCACCGCGGTGGGTGTGAAAGGAATCACCCTGACCGGGGATAACGAAGTGATCGGGATGGAGGTCTTGGGCGAGGATACGGGAGCCGGCGTTCTGACTGTGACCGAGCGCGGGTTCGGCAAGCGGACGGATCCGAAGGAGTACCGTTCCCAGGGTCGGGGCGGGAAGGGCATTATCAGCATCCGTACAACGCCGAAAAACGGAAATGCGGTGGCCGTTCTTCAGGTGATGGAGGACGGAGAAATTATGATGATGACGGCCGAAGGCAAAATCATCCGTCTTAAGATCGGGGACATCCGCCAAATCGGCCGCAACACGCAGGGCGTACGGCTGATCGGCCTGGATCCGAACGATCGTGTGGTGGGTGTCGCTCCATTGGCGGAGAGAGCCGACCCCGATGAAACCCCCGACGAGCCCGTGTCGCAACAGGACGGCCAGGATGGGGAACCGTCGGCCTAAAACCGGTCCGCAGTGTTGGTTGAGCCTGGGCGTGGTTTTCCTGGTTGTGGTAACAGGATGCGAACAGATGCCCAAGGCCATTCTCGACGCGGCTGAAGCCCGATGGAAAGCGGGAGATTACCTAGGCGCGGTTCAGGACTATGAACGTCTGGTCGAAGATTACCCCAAGAGCGTTTATGCCGATGATGCCTATTACGCCATCGGGACGCTCGAATATCTCTACCTGAATGATTACCCGAAAGCCATCGAAGCCTTCCGCAAAGTCGTAACGGAACATCCCAACAGCCCACTGGTCATGCAAGCCGAGCAAACACTGGCCGAGATATACGAAAAGAAATATCACGATTATCGGCGGACCGTTGCGGAGTACCAGAAACTGTTGGAGCGGACCAAGGATCGGGCCGTTGCTGAGGAAGTACAGTATCGCATTGGCGAGGTCTATTTTGATCAGGGTGATTACGATCAAGCCCGGAATGAATGGGACCAGCTTCTCAAACAGTCACCCAACAGCGAGTGGGCGGACAATGCGCTTTACCGAACCGGAAGCAGTTATTTCCTCCAAGGGCGGTACAATGAAGCCCTGGTGATTTATCAAGAGACGATCAAGCGCTACCCTCACAGCGATGTAAGGATCGAAGTCCGCTTCTGGCTGGCCAATTGTTTGGAGGAGCTTGATCGACTGGACGAAGCGTTACGTGAATATCGGTCGCTGGCCAAAATTTATCCGAATCCGAAAGTAGTTGGAATTAAGATCCAAAGTATCGAAAGTCGCTTGAGAACGGTCATCGGCAAACCGCCGGTCACAAGCGGTCCCCCTGCGGAGCCAGAATAACGGGTGAACGATTGAGGACGACGCGCTGCATCTAAAGATAGCCTTTCACGGCCCCATTATTTTTTACGTTTTTCCCATGGGGAGGGCACAGGCGGGATGAAAGTTCAAAGGCCAAGTTGTAGAATGACTTCTTGAATCTGAAAATCGGCCTGAAACCGGTGCAAGGCGGCATTCACCTTATCCACGAGCGTCGGTTTTAAGAAGGCCAACTCTTGCATCCAGGCGGGGCTGTCTACCGATAAGTAGAGCTTTCGGAAACGGATCTTGCCCGGCTGGGCATGCCCCGCGATTTGATCTCCGACGATCTCGGCCCAGTGCTCCCGAAGGCGGTGTTCCGCCAGCGGACCTTCTAAACCATACTGGGCGATCAGACGTAGAAGGACTTGGCTTGCGGGAGTGAATGACGATCCTTTGGTCATGTGGTCATGCAGGCTCATCGGTTTATTTTAGACCCATTTTACCCGAGAGCTCCTGGCAATGCAACCCATGCGCAAACGAAAGACGATTGCGCAACCCCCTGCGGCCTATTCCAAACGAATTGCAATCGGAGATACGGGTCTAAATCTATTGACATAAATCGAAAGGAGCGTTACTTTAAAACTGGAAAGTTGAAACCGATCATGTTACCTGGTCGGCGCTTAAAATAGAGAAAGCCAATCTGGACCAGGGAGAATGGAAGATGAAAGCTCCTCAAAAATCTTCGATAACATTGGCTTTATTTCGGAAATCTAAAGACGGAGCCGGCCTCTCTATTTGTTCGGGATAAAGGTGTGTCGAGGCCATGCTGACTCTCCTTCATTGCCCGGGCGTGGCCGGATCATAACAGCCCTTCAACAGTACGACGAAGTAATGTCGATAAAGGCTTGTTCTATCCGCTTTTGCGCGCCGACGAAGACAAAAGTATCGGACGATCAATGGCTTGCAAAATTTATTATTTTGTGTTATAAAGGTGCACGCGATGTTCAACCTCCGGTCTAACAAAGCGGTCTCATGGCAAATGATTCGGTGGTGGCTACCAACTCAAAGGCCTTTCATGATTACCATATCGAAGAAAAGTACGAAGTCGGGATCGTTTTGATCGGGACGGAGGTCAAGGCATTAAGAGAAGGCCGGGCGAATCTTCGAGACAGCTACGCCAGCATCCAAGGCAACGAGGTGTTTCTATATCATTGTCACATCAGCCCTTACAGTCATGGAAACATTGCGAACCACGATCCGTTGAGGGTGAGAAAGCTTTTGTTGAACCGGAACGAGATCAATAAGCTGATCGGGAAAACGCAGCAGCGCGGTTTTACCTTAGTGCCGTTGAAGATCTATTTCAAGAAAGGCTTGGCCAAGGTGGAATTGGCCCTTGCGCTTGGGAAGCAGGCTGCGGATAAACGCGAGACGCTGAGGCGTAAGATCGCACAACGGGAAATCCAGAAGGCTTTTAAACAGAGACAACGGTAGCGTGATTATCGGTTATTGGATACTAAAATAAGGAGGGGGCGACCGGATTCGACGGAGATCAAGAGGTTTCGGGCGGCATGCCGAGGTCCCACAGGGGCTCGTTAAACACCTGTGGAAACAAGTAACTGCCAATTCTGAATTGGCCCTCGCTGCTTAAGAGCGGCGCGTCCACCTGATTGTTGTCTGTGCGGTCAGACTGGATGTCACGATAGCAGGCTGGTCCCGCGGGTTTTCCAGGCCCGCAGGATGAGACGAACTGGAATAGCGGCTCATCGGGTTTGTGGCTGTACCCGAAGAGCGGCGAATTTAAAACAGCCACTACGCATGTAGTCTCCTGGGGCTGAGGTTCTTCGGACGCGGGTTCAACTCCCGCCGCCTCCACCAGTTTAGTCTCTTTTCCTTCACGATTTGGCCTGATGCTCTGACGAGGATCGGATAGCCCCTCACGCAGAGGTTGCGGCATCATCCGAGATCGTTCCTTCCCAGCGCATTGTCGGTAGAGAGACAATGCGCGCTCGACAGATTTCTACAATCCAGAAAAGAAGAGCCACAGGTCGATCATAGACGCGGTTGCGTATCCACACTTGAAGGGGCCATGGCATGGTATCCACGGTGTTTCATGAGCGGCGTAACGAGTACAAAGCGATCGATTTTGGAGATCGCCGAAGGGTTCAACGGCGGCTTCAGAAAGGAGCCTTCCTGCCTGAACGGAGACGACTCATCTCTGTAGAGCGATCCAAGGAGGAGAGTTTCCCGGCGCCCCAGGTCCCGTTAGGGGCAAGGTTTGAATTAACCGGAGAACAAAAAAACCTGCAAAACAAAGTGCGGCAGTTTACCCAAAGCCAGATCGCACCTGTGGCGGCTCACTACGATCGGATCGGGGAATTTCCATGGGAGGTGATTCGCGGAGCGTTCGATATCGGAATTTTTACTAATTACATTCCTAAAAAATACGGCGGGGATGGATTGGGAGTTTTCGAGACAGCGATCGTGACCGAAGAACTCGCCGCGGGATGCATGGCGATGGGAACATCGATCATGATCAATGTTCTGGGAACGGCGCCACTTCTTATCGCCGGCACCGAAGAACAGAAAGAACGGTTTTTTATTCCTTATTGTCGTCAACAAAGATTGGTCTCGTTCTGCTTCACCGAACCGGATGCGGGGTCCGATCCAGGCCGAATTACGACCCGTGCCGAGTTGAAAGGAGACCGGTATGTTCTCAACGGATCAAAGTGCTTCATCACCAATGGGGGTGTCGCGGATTACTACGTTGTCTTCGCGACGATCGATAAGAATTTAGGAACAAAAGGCCTTACCGCGTTTTTAACCCCCTCCAGAGTAGAAGGGATTAAAATTGGGAAGATCCTGGACAAGATGGGACAGCGGGCGGCCAATACGGCCGAGATCTTCTTTAAAGATGTCGGGGTTCCCGTTGAAAACAGAATCGGGGGTGAAGGCGAAGGATACAAAATTGCGTTGCAATCTATTTCGAAATCGCGAATTAATGTTGCGGCCGGTTCGGTGGGTATAGCGAGGACCGCCATGGAGTGCGCGTTGAGGCACGTTCATAAACGGGTACAGTTCAACCAACCCCTGGCCAATTTTCAATATGTTCATTTTCGATTGGCCGATATGGCCACCCAGATTGATGCCGCCCGATTAATGGCATGGCGAGCGGCATGGGCACACGACCAAGGCCATCGATATGCCAAGGAATCCTCCATGGCGAAAGATTTTGCCGGGGATGTCGTGATGAAGGTGACAAGCGAAGCGTTGGACCTGTTGGGCGGCTATGGTTATTCCAAAGAGTACCCGATGGAAAAATTAATGAGGGATGCCAAGCTCATGCAGATTTATGAAGGTCCTTCCCCGATTCATAAAACGATTGTCTATAGAGAGCTGGCTAAAGAATATGGTTTATTAAAATAATACCTGCTGTCATGGTTGATCATCGATGAAAAACCAGCCGGAAGCTTTGAAGAATTACCCCAAAAACGACTCTCGGGAATACCTTCGAAGAAACTGCTACCTGCCGATTATAGAACATGAGCAAAAGACCAAACCATTTGGCAACGTCCTCAATCTAAGCACATCCGGCCTGTTCGTTGTAGCAAAAGAAGCCAAAGACCAAGCCGAGCCGTTGAAGGCGCGGTTCTTTGTCCCAAACGTCTCCGGTCCGATAAACTTCCTGGGAAAGGTGGTTTATGTAAAGAGTGAAGGGGGAGGGCAGTTTCTGGGAATGGGTGTGAGGTTTTTGGAGCTCGACGGCGAACATAAAAAGACTCTAAGGAACTATGTCTTAAATCACGGCTTCAACGAAACACTCAGCGGCTTCCAAAAAAAATCAAATTCCTCGGTACAAAATCTTAAACCTTTCAATGACCTCGGTGCCATCCAATCGATTTTTTACTCGGCAGCCCGGCAGCAGGCGGCGGTCCAGATTTTTTGGTGCCGTCATTATATTTCGGTTATGACGCTTCTTCAGGACGTCGGAAAATACCACCTGTCATTGAAACTTCCGAAAAATTCCGATCGGGATGCCGTTGACCGATACGATCATCTTTATTTGGGGATGACTCATCAAGGCACGTCGTACTTTTTCGAAGCCACGGTCAAGTATAAAGGGAATGATTCGCTGACCATTACAAAACCGGATACGATCTATTTTGAGGAAAGACGGGTCGAAACGCGCTATGGCAATGAACCGAACGGGGATGATAGAACCAGGGTGGAATTGCAGTTGACCCAAGACGGAGGGGCACCATCGGTTCAGCAGGTCGCTGATTTTAACTCTTCGGGTTTGTCCTTCCATATTCCCTTGGGTGATAGTTATTTCTCAGCCGGTAGAGTGATCCATGAAATAAATGTTATAAAAAATAAAAAGATTGACCATCACGATAGCGCAACGGTAGTCCACGTCACTCCGGTCGGTCGTAACCAAGTAAAAGTGGGCCTTGAATTTCATGTTGAAAGAGAGCCATACGAGTTCAAACAGACTGACCCTCAGATTGAAAACACGGTTGAAAAATACCCCGGTATTTCACGGATAGTTAAAATGACCACAAATATTCTTAAGGTCGCGGAAAGCATTTATAGGCGATTTCTGGGCCTTCAAGACGATGTCCAATTGCTGAAGTATTCTAACGAGAAAGGTGAAAAAATCGTCGCTATCGTAAACGCGACGTTTGACATAACCTCAACGAGTGGGAAGCGGAGCACTCCTGTTGTGATCATTCCGCCCGCGTATGCAAGAAGGAAGGAAACAACGGGGCTTTTAGCCATGGTCATCGTGGAGACTTTTCGGAAATATAAAAAGGATGTTGTCGTGATACGTTTCGACGGGATAAGAAGCATCGGTGAAAGCTACAACGACCAAGAGTGCGCACACGATGGCAAGGAAATGATTCATTATACGTTAACCCAGTTAGCGAGCGATATTGGCACGACGGTAGACTACGCAAAAAGGAACCCAGGGTTTCAGCCATCTAGTATTGTCTTAATCTCTTTCAGTATGGCGTCCATAGCGGCCAGGAGATCTATTTTGGTTAATGGACAAAAGGACATTGATTACTGGATAAGCTGCATGGGCGCATCCGACCCGGACGACCTGATGAAGAATTCGACGGGCGGCATAGATTACTTAATGGAGTTCAGGCAAGGAGAAAAACTTTCAGTGAAGCAAGTATTAGGTCATATGGTGAATCTTGACAATTACTGCAATGACATTGAGTCGAACGATATAGCCTATTTGGAAGATGCGCGAAAAGATATGGCAAAGATAAAGATACCTGTTACATGGATTTACGGAAGATATGACTATTGGATAAATAGGAACAGAATACTTGATATCATGAGTATTAAGTCAAAAGGCCCGCGCCAGGTCCGTGAAGTGCCTTGCGGTCACATTGTCAAGACCAGTAATGAAGCGATCGAGGTTTTTAAACTAATCGTGCAGCATATTTGGGAACAGCTTTATCATGAAAATGTTATTCCAAGCGTTCCAGCCGCGGCGGAACGGGCCGCATTTGAAAGGGCGGAATGGGCGAGAATCCGACAGAAGGAAATGGACCATAAGAATTACTGGCGGTCCTATCTATTGGGACAAGAAAAAGGAGAAATAGGATTTGATATCATAACCTTAACAGATGAATATCATGAACTGATGGAGAAACAGTTGGCGCTTTTGGAATTAAATGAAACCGATTTGTTGATTGACATGGGTGGGGGCACCGGTAATTTCATGCAATGTTATTTGGAGTCCGAAAAACCTAAAAAGACTTTTGGCTCGGAACGGGGTCCTAAAATTTACACAGCTGATTTTGTTAAGGAGGCCTTGCTGCGAGCGAGAGAAAAGCACAAAAGAATCATCGGTGCGGATGTTTTCAGACGGTCGGGTTTTGGTTATGTGACAGCGGATCTTAATGTGGTCAATCCCGTATTGAAGTTGCCATTTAAGGATAACAGCCTTGATAAAATACTGGCGAGTTTGTTTATTTCCTACGTTAAAAACGCTCAGGGGACGCTGGAGGAGTTTTTTAGAATTCTGAAACCGGATGGAATGGTCGTTGTATCATCGCTGAAACCTGATACGGATATGTCAAAACCGATACAATCGTTGATTGATAAGATTAAAGCCGCCGATGAGCTCCCTTATTTTGAGGGTAAAACCAGGGAAGAGTTGTTGACGGCCGTGCAGTATTATATCAACACCGCCGCATACTTAACAGATCTCGAGGAAGAAAAAATGTTCAAGTTCTATAATACGGAAGAGCTGACCCAATTACTGATAGAATCCGGTTTTAGAAATATCCGATCCTATGATAGTTTTGGCAGCCCGGCACAGGCGGTCATTGCTATTGGGTTTAAATAGGCACCATTCATGAGAAAGTAATGGAAGATAACGCAAACAAAAAAATAAGGGAAGAATTCGAGAGCGAAACCCGTTCGCTCAGTATCGCCCGGACAAAAATTATTTGTGCATTGGCTGTGCCGTTTTTCCCGGCATTTAACGTGCTGGACTATTTCGTCACTCCTGAGAATTTCCGCTTTTTCTTGTCGTTGAGAGTGATTAGTGCATCAATAAATCTGGTCGTCCTCTTTTTGTGTTTTACAAAGCACGCCGAGCGGCATGCCTATTTTTGGGGCGCGCTCAGCATACTGCCCATGAGTTTTTTCATCTCGACGATGACCCAATACACCGGAGGCCATACCAGTACCTATTACGCCGGATTAAACCTGATGTTTCTCGCCTTTAGCCTTCTTATGCCATGGAGCTTAGCACGAACTCTGGGAGTGTACTTGGCCATCGATCTATCCTATATTATCCCAATAGTTTTATTTGAAAAAATTACGGCTTGGCCACTCTTTCTCAATAACATCTTTTTTCTCAACATGACGATGATCATTGCGGCCACGGCAACATTCTTTTCGTACAAATTGAGGCATCGAGAATTTAAGGCTCGGTTTGAGCTTAAAAGCACCAATGTGAATTTAGAGGAAACAAAGAACAGCTTGGAAAAAGCCTATGAAAAACTCAAAGAACTCGATGCGATAAAGACGAAGTTCTTCGCAAACGTTTCGCACGAACTTCGGACACCGTTGACGCTGGTGCTGGCGCCGCTGGAGTCGATGCTCAAGGGCGAGATGGGCAAGTTGGAGGGATCGCAGGAAGGGCACGTCCGGATCATGTACCAGAATTCGCTGCGGCTGCTCAAGATGATCAACAATTTGTTGGACCTGGCCAAGATCGATGCCGGCAAAATGAAGCTGACCCTCGACCAGGTGAATCTGACCGAGTTTATCCGAGGCATCGTGGCCTCCGTGTCCCCGATGGCCGAGAAGAAACAGATACGGCTGTCGTTCACAAACGGCGATCACCTGCCGGACATGGCATGCGATAAGGAAAAGATCGAGAGGATTCTTTTAAACTTGATCTTCAATTCGCTTAAATTCACCGATCCGGGCGGAACCGTAACCGTCCGGTGCGGACTGACCCGGCTCGAGGATGAAAACGGGCAAGGCGACCGTTTCCTCGTTTCGGTCACCGACACCGGGATCGGATTCCCGAAAGAATACCGCACCAAAATCTTCGAGCGGTTCTCCCAGGTGGACGCCTCCGCCAGCCGGAAGTACGAAGGCTCCGGGATCGGTCTGGCGTTGGCGAAGGAAATGGTCGAACTCCACCACGGCCGGATCTGGGCCGACAGCGAGCCCGGGAAGGGAACCGTCATGACCTTTACGCTGCCGATGGACCTCAAGCTGTCGGAGCCGGAAAGCTCAACGGAGGATCGTCGGGCGGCCAACCGCCGCGCGCGGGAGCGACGGGAGAGCGAGGGGCGCCGTTCGGAGGATTGGACGCGGGCCATTCACACCGCGGCAGAATATTCTGCATCGGATATATTGAAAGAGGGCGCCGATGTCCCGATGCCGGCTCCGGCCTTGTCGGAGTCCAAGGACCATACCGTTCTCTTAATCGAGGACAACGCCGACATGCGAAGCTTCATCGTCTTCCAACTCCAGGAAGCGTTCAATCTGATCCAGGCCCGGGACGGGATCGAGGGCGTTGATCTGGCCGTCCGACACCATCCGGATCTCATCATTTCGGACGTCATGATGCCGGGCAAGGACGGCTATCAGGTCTGTCGGGAGATCAAAGCGGATCCCCATACCCGCCATATCCCGGTCATCCTCCTGACGGCGAAGGCCGAGCTCTCTGAAAAGATTTCAGGATTGGAGTACGGCGCGGACGACTATCTGACCAAACCGTTCAACGCGCAGGAGCTTAAGGCCAAAATCCGGTCGTTGATACAGCTTCGTCGTCTGGAACGCGAGATCCAAAATAGGAGTGAGGAACTGGAACGCACCCTGAAGATGCTTCAAGAAACCCAGACCCAACTCGTCCATTCGGAAAAGATGGCGGCGCTGGGACTGCTCGTCGCCGGCATCGCGCATGAGGTGAACAATCCCGTGAGTTTCGCAAAGGGCAGCCTCTCCAATCTCCGACGTTACCTGGGCCAGGTGCGCGACGCGCTGGAACGGCAGCCGGAAACACGTCACGTGCTGCTCCAGTTCAACAAACTTCTTCAGGACATCGAGCAATCCCTCAATATTGTCAAGGCCGGCTTGGACCGTACGGAGGGAATCGTGACGGACCTTAAAACCTTTGCCCGAAAAGACGAACAGCACACCAAGCGGGTCGATGTTCAAGACGGCTTGGAGGCCACGATTAAGCTGATCCAGCACGAAATGGCGGAACGGATCACGTTGCACCGTGACTACGGCATCCGGGAGGCGGTTGAAATCATCCCGGGGCAGATCAACCAGGTCTTCATGAACCTGCTTCAAAACGCGATTCATGCCATTCCGGGAAAGGGCGACATTTGGATACGCTCCTGGGAAGACGCGGACCGGGTTTATATCGCGGTCCGCGATAACGGGGCCGGGATAAAAAAAGATCATCTGGGTCGGATCTTCGAGCCGTTCTTCACCACCAAAGCGGTGGGTCAAGGCACAGGTCTGGGTTTGTCGGTCAGCTACCGGATCATCGAGAACCACGGCGGGAAGATCGAGGTCAGCAGCGAAGAGGGAAAGGGCGCCGAGTTTGTCGTCACGCTCCCCAAACGTCAGCCGGCGAACCCGCCGACCGCCGGGATTTCTTCCGAACCGGCATCGAGTAAAGGAGACGCGCGATGAAGCCGTTGTTGCGAACAGAAGAGTACCTGCGCTTCCCCATCCTCTATGTCGACGATGAGCCGCTGGCTTTGGAAACGTTCCGCCTCCAGTTCAAAGAAGACTTTACCATCCATACCTCCCAGAACGGGGAAGACGCGCAACGCATCCTGCGGGAAAACGAAATCGCCGTCATCTTGACGGATCAGCGGATGCCGCAGACCACCGGGGTCGAACTCTTAAAGCAGGTGAAAGAGCACCATCCGGACACCGTGCGCATGTTAATGACGGCCTACTCCGATATGGATGTCGTGATTGAGGCGATCAACGAAGGGAACGTTTATCGGTACGTAACCAAGCCCTACAACGAAGACGACCTGCGGAACACGATTCGCCAGGGGATCGACACCTACTATTTGATTCGAGAACGGGAGCGGCTCGAGGCCGAGAAGATTGAAACCGCGAAGCGCATGGCCCGGGCCAACCGGCTGTCCGCGGTCGGGACCTTGGCGGCCGGAATGGCCCACGAGATCAACAATCCCTTGACCGCGGTGAGCGCTTTTCTCCAGATGCTCCCGCAAAAATATGACGAGAGTTCCCGGGACAGGGAGTATTGGGATCAGTTCTACCGAAGGGTGTGCGAGGAGTTGGATCGTATCCACAACCTCATTACGCGGATGCTTCGATACTCGCGGTTCACGGGGCAGGAGGAGTATAATTTTCAGGAAACGCACCTGAACGAGCTTTTGGAAGACATGGTCGCGCTTCTGGTGCCGGAAGCCAAAAAGAAACTGAACGTTTTCAAGAAAGATTTTGATCCCGCTCTTCCAACCGGGTGGATGGATCAGGAACGCATGAAACAGGTCTTCATGAACCTGTTATTAAATGCGATCCAGGCCACGGAACGGGGAACGATCACGGTCCGCAGCCGTCGGGTTTCGCAAGGGTCCGACCGAACGGCACTGGAGGTGGCCGTCATCGACACCGGGTCCGGAATCGCGGAAGAGCACCTCCCGAAACTCTTTGATCCATTTTTCACGACCAAACATCATGAAGGCAGCGGCCTCGGCCTGTTGACCTGTCATCAGATCATTGAGGCCCACCGCGGATACATTGACGTGCAATCCCAACCGGGAAAAGGGTCCACCTTCACGGTCGTCATCCCCCTCAACCCCCAAGAGCACGACCGTCGGGTCAGCGACCGCCGAAACGAGCCGGATGAGGTCTCGATCTAGCGTCTTTTCCCCCGACGACTCGCCTTGACAGAATTCCACCGGTAGGCTATGATAACACTCCTTTCCTGCGGGGGTTTTGGATGGACGGCAAGACCGACGTAGCCATTGCCAGCGATCATGCGGGTTTGGATTTGAAAAACAAGATCACCCGTTTCTTAAAGGAGCAAGGGCTGGCGGTATCGGATTTCGGTACGAACAACCACGACTCGGTCGACTACCCGGACTACGGCGTTCCCGTGGCGCGGGCCGTTTCGGAAGGTCAGATCCAGCGGGGCATTCTCATCTGCGGAACGGGCATCGGCATGTCCATCGTGGCCAACAAGTTTCCCGGTGTGCGGGCGGCGCTCTGTTTTGACCCGTTTACGGCGAAAGTCAGCCGTCTCCACAACGACGCGAACATTCTTGTCCTGGGACAACGCGTGCTGGACGAGAAGACGGCTTTGGAGATCGTACGTTTGTGGCTGGCGACCGGTTTCGACGGAGGGCGACATGCCCGGCGTCTGGCCAAGATCGAAGAGATCGAAAAGAAGGTCGTACGGGGATAACTCCGTTAAAGGTGAAGGAACCATGTCCGCATTGAAGAAAACCGATCCCGAGATTTATCGCGCGATCCAGGGCGAGAAAAAACGGGAACGCGAACAGATCATCCTGATCGCTTCCGAAAATTACGCCAGCAAGGCCGTTCTGGAAGCGCAAGGAAGTCTTCTGACGAACAAATATGCCGAAGGCCTTCCCGGAAAACGATACTACGGCGGATGCGAATTCGTGGACGTGGCCGAATCCCTGGCGATCAGCCGCGCGAAAGAGCTGTTCGGCGTCGAACACGTCAACGTTCAACCCCATTCCGGGACCCAGGCCAACATGGCGGTCTACCTGGCCATGCTCAAGCCGGGCGACACGATTCTTTCGATGAGCCTGGCCCATGGAGGCCATCTCTCGCACGGGCATCCGGTGAACTTTTCGGGCAGCCTCTATCGGCCGGTCTTCTACGGCGTCCGTCGTGAAACCGGTCTCATCGACTACGACGAGATCGCCCGCCTGGCCGATGAGCACCGGCCGCGAATCATCGTGACCGGGGCCAGCGCCTACCCCCGCGTTTTCGATTTCAAACGCCTTGGAGAAATTGCGGGTCGCTGCGGCGCATTCCTGATGGCCGATATTGCCCATATCGCGGGACTGGTCGCGGCCGGCGTGCACCCCAGCCCGGTTCCCTATGCGGATTTTGTAACGACCACGACCCAGAAGACCTTGCGGGGGCCGAGGGGCGGAATGGTCATGTGCAAGGACCAATTTGCGAAAGCGATCGACAAGGCCGTCTTCCCCGGCCTTCAAGGCGGGCCGCTCATGCACGTCATCGCGGCCAAGGCCGTGGCTTTTAAGGAAGCGCTGGCGCCGGCCTTCCGGGGTTATCAGCGGCAGATCGTGGCCAACGCACAGGCCCTGGCCGAGGGACTGATCAAGCGCGGCTTCCGGCTCGTTTCGGGAGGGACGGACAATCATCTCATGCTCGTGGATCTATCGAACCGGAATGTGACCGGAAAAGAGGCCGAAGCGGCGCTCGATCGGGCCGGCATCACGGTCAATAAAAACGCCATTCCCTTCGACGAAAAACCGCCGGCCGTCGCCAGCGGGGTTCGTCTTGGAACGCCGGCCGTTACGACGCGCGGGATGAAGGAGCGCGAGATGGGAATCATCGCGGAGGCGATCGATCGGGTGACGGCCCATCCAAACGACGAGACCGTGATCCGGGAAACGCGCAGACGGATGAAGCAACTCTGCCGACGGTTCCCGCTGAAGGATTGAACTCCGAGAAGCACGATGAAATGCCCCCATTGCGAATCGCTCGATAACAAGGTGGTCGACTCCCGGCTGAGCCAGGAAGGCGCCGTCATTCGGCGCCGGCGCGAATGCTTCAAGTGTGAGCGACGCTTCACGACGTACGAGCGCGTGGAGGAGATGTCGCCGATGGTGATCAAAAAAGACGGCCGCCGGGAACATCTCGATCGCCAAAAGATCCTCGCCGGCCTGAAGAAGGCGTGTGAAAAGCGGCCGATCAGCATGGATACGCTGGATGTCGTCGCCACGCGGATCGAGAAAAAGTTGCAGGAAAACGGCGAGACCGAAATTCCCAGTCGGGCGATCGGCGAAGCGGTCATGGCCGAGCTGTATCGTTTGGACCAGGTGGCCTACGTGCGATTCGCCTCGGTCTACCGGGAGTTCAAGGATTTGAACCAGTTCATGTCCGAGTTGAAGGGTCTCCTGGATCGGGAACCCAACGACTCGAGTGATCGAGCCGCCCGCCCCCTTACGGTCAAGGAAGGCGGGTCCTCCACCAAAGCATCGGTATGAGCCGGTCCGACGATTGCGACCGCGACCCCGTTCAGTCACGGCCCCCATGAATAAAACCCATGTTGCCATTATCGGAGCCGGCCGCGGCGGGACCTCTCTCATCGAAATCTTCCATCCCGATCCGCTGGTCAAGATCGTCGGCGTGGCCGATCTGGAACCCCGCGCGCCCGGGATCCTGCTCGCAAAACGCCTCTCGATCCCGACGACAAGAGATTACCAACGGCTCCTCCGCCTAAAAAAAGTGGATCTCCTCATCGATGTGACGGGCAACCCGAAGGTGGAACGGAGCCTCCGGGAGCTCGAGCGTCCGGAAGTGGCCGTGATCGGCGGGCCCACCGCCAAGATGATGTGGCAGTTGATCGAGGCCCACATCAAGGACAAGGAGGAGATCGAGAAACACCTTCGCGAATACCAGGCGCTCTACGGCTTGTACCTGCGGGAGATCCAGCATGCCATCGCCGAAGAGCGAACCCGGATCGCGCTGGACATCCATGACGGACTGGTTCAAACGCTGGTGGGGCTCAATTACAAGCTGGACCTCTGCGGCGAATTGTTGGAGAAAGATCCGGCCCAGAGCCGTGCGTTGATTCTGGATACGCGGGACCTTTTGAAGGCCGCGATCGAAGAGGCGCGTCAGGTGGTCTTTAATCTCCGCCCCTTGCATTTCGACCGGATGGAGCTCCTGCCGGCGATCCGAAATTATCTGAAGACGTATTCGAAACAGTATCAGATCGAGACCGATTTCAAGGTCCGGGGGAATGAACATCGCATCCCCTCCCGGGTCAAGATCTTCCTGTTTCGGATCATTCAAGAGGCGTTGTCGAACGTTCAGCGACACGCCAAGGCCACGCGGGTTGGAGTGGAATTGACGATCGGGTTATCGGATCTCCAGACGACGCTCTCGGATAACGGCCGCGGCTTCGACCTGGATGCGGTGTCGTCGCATCCGGAAAAGTGGGCCTCGTTCGGGCTGAAAGGAATCATGGAGCGGGCCCGGCTTTTGGGCGGGACGGCCGTGATCGATACCAAACTGGGGCAGGGAACGAAGATCATGCTTCGGGTCCCGCTCCTGGGGAAGGAGGGACGCCTCCGTGAGCAAGATCAGGGTGTTAATCGCCGATGACCATCAGGTGGTTCGGGAAGGACTCTCGGCCATCCTGAAGACCAAGGAAGAAATCGAGGTGGTGGGGGTCGCCAAGGACGGTTTGGAGGCGGTCGAGAAAGCCCGCGAGCTGATTCCCGACGTGGTCTTGATGGACATCAGCATGCCCCGGATGAACGGGGTGGAGGCCACCCGCGAGATCAAACGGGAGAACCCCCACATCGGCGTCGTGGTCCTCACGATGTATGCCGAGGAGGAGTATATCTTCGATCTGGTCAAGGCGGGGGCGACCGGCTACCTGCTCAAAGACGCCGACTCGGCCCAAATCGTCAAGGCCATCCGGGCCATCGCCGAGGGGGAGTCGTTGATTCATCCGTCCGTGGCGAGCAAGATCTTAAACGAGTTTTCGCTCCTGGCCGAAGGCAAGGGACGAAGGCCGGGGCGCCTCGAACACGGCCTGACGGACCGCGAGATCACGGTTCTCAAGCTGGTGGCGCAGGGCAAGACAAACAAGGAGATCGCGAACGCACTTGAGCTGAGCGAGAAGACGGTCAAGAACCACGTCCGGAACATCTTCCACAAGCTCCATGTCTACGACCGCACGCAGGCCGCGATTCATGCCATCCGGAAAGGCCTGATCGAGCTCGATCCCAAAATGTAGCATGCCCCGATCCCTTCATCAAAGGAAGATGAGCCTCTTCGCTTGCTCCATCCCTGGCACCTTTGATATGATGACCCCATCGTAACCCTACGACAGGAGGGAGTGTCCATGAAAAATCAGTCTCGAATTTCCACCGTCGCCGCGTCTTTTCTGATCGGCTCGGCGGTTGTTGCGGTCCTGATCCTCAGGACGCCGGCGCTGAGTGCCGACATCCCCTATTCCGGACAGGTGGTAAAGGTCGACGCCGCCGAACATCAGATGATCGTGAAAAATCCCCAGTCGGGCGGCCGCATCAAGTTCGCCGTGACCGACGGCACCGCGATCACCGCCGGGAATGAGAAGAAACGTCTCGGGGATATTAAGGCCGGCGAGGCGGTCGATATCGAGTACGCCTTGGAAGGCAGCAAGTACATCGCTCATAAAATCACGCTGAAACCTTCCGGAGGAAAGTAAAGGCGGATTCCAACGGGGAAAGGAGAATCATGGGCGACGTGATTGTATTGGATCTGGAGACGCAGAAGACCTTCGATGAAGTGGGCGGGAGGGGAAACCTTCACCTGCTCCGGGTCTCCGTGGTGGGCATCTATTCCTATCACCAGGACCTCTTCCGAACGTTCACCGAATGGGAGACCCCGTCCCTTCGCGGGATCCTCGAAGACGCGGGCCTGGTGGTCGGATTCAACGTCAAGCGGTTTGACTACTTGGTGCTGGAGCCTTACCTCAAGCGGAGCCTCAAGAACCTTCCAACGCTGGATATCATGGAAGAGGTCGAGCGGTTCCTCGGCCACCGGCTGAGCCTCGACACCCTCGTCAAGGCGACGCTCGGCGAGGGAAAGACGGGACACGGACTGGATGCGATCCGCTACTTCCGGGAAGGGGATATGGAAAAGCTCAAAAGCTACTGCCTGGCGGATGTGCGGCTGACCCGCGACCTGTACGAGTACGGAAAACATCACGGGCAGCTGCGCTACCAGAAGAACAACGAGTACCACAGCATTCCCGTCAACTGGAGCAAAGCGGCCGCGGTTCAAGGCGCGCCCAAGTAGCGGCGCGCGGGCCGATGGTCATCGGAGTTGTTCGAGTCGGTCCGTGTTGACCGTCACGTTATTCGCAGCACGGAGGGCCTGGATCTCCTCCTGCAGGACGGCCCGTTTGATTTCCTCCAAGACCGGGGTCGGCAGTTCCTCAAATCGTTTGGCTTCGGGCGCGTCGGTCACCTTGATCAGATGGTATCCGTAGTATGATTTGACCGGCTCGCTGATCTCGTTCACCCGCAGGCGGAAGGCGGCGTTCGCGATCTCGGGAATCATCCGCCCTTTCGTGAAATAGCCCAGATCCCCTCCGGTCGGGCCGGATCGCGCGTCTTGCGAAAACTTTCGCGCCAGTTCCGCGAAATCCGCCCCGGCATTCAGTTGTTGCTTGAGATTTCGGGCCTCCTCCTCCTTCTCGACCAGGATGTGGCTGGCCCGGATTTCTCGGAACTCGTTTCGGTGTGACGCATAATAATCTTTGAGGGTATTCCCCGCAGTCATCCGCGCCGTCAACCGATCCATCATCGCTTCGACCAGAACCGAGCGGCGGGCCTCGGCCATCTTGGCCTGAATCACACGCTCCTTTTCAAGATGACGCTTGACGGCTTCTTGGTACAGCAACTCCCGTGTAATCAGGATGTCCAGGATTTCCCGGCGGCCTTCCGGCGAATGGATCGATTCCTTCAGAGGGGCGGGCGGCTCGGCCAGTTTTTGCCTGAGCGCCTCCGTGGTGATGGGCGTTCCATTCACGGAGGCCAGCTCATCGGCGAGCGCGGACCCGATGATCAACCCGGCGCCCATCACGCCGACCCAAAATCGATAACGCATCCGGCGATCCTCCTTCGCTTCAAAATGCCCGCACTCTACCATCCCCGCGATCGAAAAGCAACCCGCCGGCATTCCCGATTGTGTTTGTTCGGAAGAGTTGTTAGAATCCGGCCATGATGAATCGCGAAGTCGCACCCCGGGAGGCTCCGTCCATCGCCGCGGTGGCGTTGCTCGAACACCTCGACCGGGTCTTCCATTATCTCATTCCGGAGAATTTCCGCGATCGGATTGAACCCGGCATGCGCGTGCTGGTTCCGTTTCGGAACCGATGGCGGACCGGGATCGTCATCCGCCGCCTCCATCGGGCCGACGTGGCCCACGTGAAGCCGATCCTGCGTCTTCTCGATTCAGGCCCGCTGCTGGATCGATCGATGATGGCGCTGGCCCGTTGGCTTTCGGAATACTACGTGACGGGGTTGGGTACGGCGATGAAGACCATCCTCCCGCCGGGCCTGGAGATAAAGATCGGGCGGCATTTTCGGATTACCCCGGCGGGCCGAAAAGCCGTTTCGGGGCCCTCTCCGAAAGGGGACCGACGGCTTTTAGCCATACTGGAACGCGTTCCTCGAGGAATGAGGCTTGAGACCCTGTTGCGGCGAACGACGGCGGATGTCCAAACCGCTCAAAGCGGCGCGGCGCGATTATCCGGACCGCTTTCCGTTCTTGTCCGAAAAGGCTGGGTCGAGGAGACCAACGTCTTGCCGCGTCCCCGTTCATCGAACCCTCCTCTTTCCAGATCCGTCGCGGACTTCAAGCCTTGCGACGGTCCGATGCCCGCGGGGACGTCTCTGCCGGAAGATCTCTATCAGGCCGCCGGCTCCGGCCGGTTTGCGGCGGTTTGTCTTGAGGGCGCAGCGGAGCGGTCCCGGCCGGAGGTCATGGCCCTCATTACGGCCACGAGGCGCCGAAACCGGTCCGTGATCCTGCTCGTGCCCGAAATCGACCGTGTTTCCGATTGGGCCGAGCGGCTGAAGGGCCGGATCGACGGCATCGTCGGGATACTCCATAGCGGGCTTTCGGACCGCGAGCGTCGGGCGCAATGGGAGCGGGTTCGTCAAGGCGCCGGTTCGATCGTGATCGGGACGCGTCTCGCCGTGTTTGCTCCGGTTTTGAATCCGGGCCTGATCGTGGTGGAAGAAGAGCAGGATCCGGCCTACAAGCAGCCGGAGGCGCCGAGGTACCATGCGCGCGACGTGGCGGTCCTGCGGGGCGCGCATGACGGCGCGCTCGTGCTTCTGACCAGCACGTCGCCGTCGATCGAGACGTACGCCAATATCCGGAACGGGAAGTACCGGTCCGTCCCATTGGACGGACCGGGGTCCGGACACGCGGTCCGTCCCGTAGTGAGAATCATCGGCCTGGCGGGCGAGTCGCCCGGGACCTTTGTCTCGGACGACCTTCTCTCGGCCGTGGCCGGCCGGCTCGAAAAAAAGGAGCCGGTTGTGCTGCTTCTGAACCGTCGGGGGTTTGGAGGGGCGCTGTGCTGTCGGGACTGCGGCGCCGTGGTCCGGTGCCCTCGTTGCCAGGTGGCGATGCCCTACTCCAAGCGGAGGCGGCAACTGACCTGTCATTACTGTGGAACGGTTTCCGACCCGCCCGCGGCCTGTCTTGAATGCCGTGGAACCCGTTTGGAGATCGTCGGCGCCGGGACCGAACAGGCCGAGGAATTTTTCAAGTCGCGGTTTCCGTCCGCGAGGATCGCGCGGCTGGACCGGGACACGGTGCGTCTGAGCGAGGCGTCGGCCGCGATCGAGCGGCTGAATCGGGACCAGATCGACCTGGTGATCGGGACGCAGCTCCTGCTCAACGGCCCCCGCATGGCCCGGCCGGGTCTGATCGGTCTGTTGCAGGCGGACGGAGCATTTCATCTGCCGGATTTCCGGGCCGGTGAACAGACGTTTCAACTGATCCGACGGATCCTGAATTTTTCGGCCGGCGGCGAGGTGCTTCTCCAGACCCGGCATCCCGATCATGAGGCGATCGCCTGGGCCGCGGCCGGAGAGCCGGGAGCGTTTTACGAGAAAGAACTTGCTCAGCGAAAGGCCTTGGGCTATCCGCCCTTTGCTCGCCTTGCGGTCGTAACCGTGAAGTCTCTGAGCGAGGCGAAAGCCCAGGCGGTGGCCCAGCGGCTGGCGGAGGGGATGAGGCCGACGGCACGTCCGGATGATCCCCACCCTCCGTTTCAAGTCCTCGGACCGGCCGCCGGAATTAAGCCGCGCCTGCACGGAAAGTTTCGCTGCCGGATCCTGATCAAAGCGCCGAACAGCCGTGTCCTTCACGAGGCGCTTCAGGCCGGTTTGAGCGCCGTTCGATCGGGATCGGACCGAGCCCGGGTCTGGTTCGAGGTGGATGTCGATCCCCAGAGGATCGCCTAGCCGAAGAAAGATTGACACCGTAAGGAATGATGGGATATCTTTGAGCCGAATTTCGCATTTTCCCAGGAGCCGCTTCCCTTGGATGCAAAACGCCCCACCGTTCTGATCGTCGACGACGACGAAAGCACCCGGGACACGTTGGAAGCGATCCTTCAAAAGAACTACAACGTTCTCAAGGCCCCGAACGGTCATACGGGGCTCCAGCTGATTCATGCGCACGAGGTTCAGATCGTCCTGCTCGATATTCTGCTTCCCGATCTTAACGGCCTGGAGATTCTCAGGCAGATCAAGGACCGGTTTTCGGACATCGAAGTGATCATGATCACGGCCGTAAAAGAAGTGGGTACGGCGGTGCAGGCCATGAAGCTGGGTGCCTATCACTATATTACGAAGGACTTCGACTATGACGAGGTTCTGGCCCTCATTGAGAAGGTGGCGGAACGGCAGCGGAACGCACGCGAACTCTTATACCTGCGGTCCGAGGTCGAACAGCTGTCGGGGGCCGAATTCATTGCCGGCCGGACCAAGCGGATGCGGGAGATCGACGACCTGGTGCAGCGCGTGGCGAAGCTTCCGACCACCATCCTGATCTTGGGGGAGAGCGGCACCGGAAAGCAACTCCTCGCACGGTACATCCATAAGCAGAGCGCCCTCGCCGACCGCCCCTTTGTCACCGTCGATCTTACGGCGATTCCCGAAACGCTGGTCGAAAGCACGCTGTTCGGTCACGAAAGGGGATCCTTCACCGGGGCCTATCGCCAGCACATCGGAAAATTCGAATTGGCGGACGGGGGGACTCTTTTTTTGGATGAGGTCGGAAGTCTAAGGCTCGAGCTTCAGGGCAAGCTCCTGCGGGCCGTCCAGGAAGGCGAGATCGAGCGGGTGGGGGGCACAAAAACCATCCGGGTCGATGTCCGCCTGATTTCGGCCACCAATGTGGATCTGGCCCTTGCGGTACAAAAGGGGGCCTTCCGGGAAGACTTGTATTACCGGCTGAACGTCATCCCGATCAAGCTTCCCCCGCTTCGGGAACGGATTGCGGATCTTCCCGCGCTCGTGGAATTTTTTCTTCAGCGATACAATCGGCGGTTTAAAAAAAATATTGCGCATGTCAACCCGTCGGCGATCGAAATGCTCTCGTCCTACGACTGGCCCGGCAATATCCGCGAGTTGGAAAATCTGGTCGAGCGGCTTGTGGCGCTCTCCGACGGAGACACACTTCGGACGGAGCACATCCCGATCGAATACAGTCTCAGCGGCCTGCGAGGGGCGCATCAGAAGGAAGGGTTGTTTCAAAAGGCGGTCGAGGCCTTTGAGGAGAACTTGATCCTGAAAACCCTGGAGAAAGAAAAGTGGAGCCGAGGGGCCGCCGCCCGTATCCTCGGGATACCCGTAAGCACGCTGAAGTATAAGATGAAAAAGTTCAAGCTTCTCGGCCGATCCCCAAAACGAGAAAAGTAACTCCGAGGCGCCGTGAATCCTTATCCGCCCTTTTCTGCTTCCGGCAAGGTCATTGTCCTTCTCATCGGGTTGATCCTGTCCGCGCTGACCGGTCTTCCGGTTTCGGCCGACGAAAACGCGGCCGGGCCCGAAATTCAACTCGGCGTGACGGCCACGACACCGAGCCGTCTGGAGGAGCCGGCGGATGAATCGTCGGGTTCCGTCACGGTGTTGTCCGGGCCCGAGATCGGGGCCCAGAACCCCGTGTCCGCGCCGGAGGTTTTGCGGGATCTCCCGGGCGTGAGCCTTCAAGAGTCGGGCACGATGGGGGAATCGGCCGCGCTGACCCTCCGCGGATCAAACCCCAATCAAACGTTGATTATGCTGGACGGCATACGTTTGAATTCACCTTTTCGGGGTGACTTTGATCTGTATTTGGGCGGCCTGATGATGGATCAGATCGGGCAGATCGAGGTTGTTCGAGGCGCCCAGTCGGCTCTGTACGGCTCCGATGCGATGGGCGGTGTCGTCAATCTAAAAACCCAGGGGGCGCAAGGACCGCCGGAATCCTCCTTCACGCAAGAGGTCGGGAACGAAGGAACGTTTCGCGAAGCTGTTTCGATGAGCGAGAAGCGATCTCAAATGGATTATGCGCTGACCTTTGCGCGCACCGACACCGAGGGTCAGTTCGATCGGGACCGTTTCGGGGCGTCGTCCTTTACGGGACAGGTGGGGGTTCCCGTGCGCGAGAACGGTCGGCTTCAGTTCATCTCGCGGCTCCAGAGCGACAGCAAAGAACTGGCGATCGATGTGGTTCCTGTTACGGCCGACGCGGTTCAGGTGTTTTTCGACCAAAACGATGAGATCCGGAAGCGATTCTTTTTCAATACCCTCCAATATGAAGACCGGCTCGCGCCACGGTTTGAGCTGTCCTGGAAAGTGGCGGCGGTGGACACAAAGTTAAACTGGGACAATCCGCCCGATCCCTCGTCTGGAAATTCCGACGATTATTTTGAAAACACCGATACGCGCACCGTTATTGTCGACCTCCAGCAAAATGTTCTGGTGAGCGACACTGATACGCTTTCATTCGGGTTCGACCGGCAACGAGATGAAGTGGACAGTGAAATCAAGTATTTCGGTACGGCCCTTCCGGTCAATCAATCCAGAGACAACACGGGGTATTATTTACAGAACTTGTTCAAATGGGGAAAACAATTCGTCCTTCAAGCCGGGGTGAGAACGGACGACAACCAAAGCTTCGGGACCGTGACGAATCCCAAGGTTTCTTCCGCGTATGATTTTCAAAACACGGGGACGAAACTGAGGGCCAGCTGGGGCACAGGATTTCGGGCCCCGACCATCCAGGAGTTGTTCTTCCCCGCCGTTGGAAACCCGGACCTCCAGCCGGAGAAAAGCCGGAGCTGGGAGGCCGGTGTTCAACAGAAGGTCTTCGGTGAGACGATGCTTCTGGATGCGGCCTATTTCAGGATTGACTATCGGGATCTGATTCAGATCGGCCCGACCACCATCGTCAACATCGGGGAGGCCCGCACGCAGGGTGTCGAATCAAGCCTCGAGGTCCGGCTTCTTTCAACCCTGACGGCCAAGGCGAATTACACGTATCTTGACGCGAAAGACAGGACAACGGACGAGGAACTTCCCTTTCGTCCGAGACAGATAGGAAACATCGGCCTTCTTTACGCGCCCACGGCCAACTTCGTCGCCCATCTCGATATCAATATGGCATCAAGCCAGGCGATTTCGGCCGATTTTATACTGCCGGACGGCTCTCTGCTCCAGGGTCGATGCCCGGGTTACACGCGCGTGGACCTGTCGGCCGCCTACCATCTCTTCCGGAGTTACTGGGGGGTTCATGAAACCCGATTTTTCGTCAAACTCAAAAATCTTTTCGACCAGAAATATCAGGAAGTCCCGGGTTTCCCGGCCCCCGGCATCAATTATTTGGCGGGCCTGACGGCCGCATTGTAGAAAATAACCATTCCGATTAGATGGAATCTTGTCCCGTCCGGACAGTTTTTTGTCGCCAAGGACACAAATCCATATACAGAAGCGGTTTTTATAAATTTACGAAGGGATTTGGGACCGGTTCGGATGAGTTTTGCGTCGTGTCTTCCAATAAGAACCCCGGCAATGATTCCGTCGCTTTCCTGAAATTTTTATAATCCGAATACCATCGACATCCCGATCGGGATCATCCTTCGTCTGAATCCCATCCCGTTGAAAACCATGCCATCCCAACGATCCGGTTGTTTTTCAGGTGATGTAATTGAGCCGGCGGAGGCCGGAGAAATGATTCGATACACGGAAGCAGAAAGTCGGCCTGTCGAATTAAGGCACGCGTCTTGCTCTTAACCGTAAGCGGGTTCTGTAAGAGCACAAGAGGCGGGATCGACAATGAAGCTTTCCAAGTTCAATGTCCTGATTCCAAATTTCCCCGCGTCGGGTGAGTATCTGGTCTTTAACACCTTCTCCGATTCACGGGTGGTGATCAATGAGCCGCTCAAGAATGTGATGGAAAAGGCGGAAGGCCTGACCGATTTGAGTGTCTTATCCGAGCCCGAGCGAAACAACCTGGAGGTGCTTCGCGAACTCGGGGTCATGGTGGATGAAGCGGTGGATGAAGACCGCGAGCTAGAGTACTGGTTCCAGAGGCTGAAGTTCGACAACGCCGTTTTGGACCTGATCATCCTGACCACCTCGGCCTGCAACTTGGGGTGCACGTATTGTTTTGAAAACGGTATCGATCTGAAGGGGTTTATGAGGGTGGAGACCTGTTCGCGTGTGGCGTCCTGGGTTGGCCGGACACTCGACAGGGTTCGTCCGCGGAGTCTCCACCTGACCCTCTTCGGCGGTGAGCCGCTCTTGAATCCAGAGGCTGCCCGATTCTTGAGCCGCTCACTATATAATTTAGCCCGCGAACGGGGAATCGAACACCGGATCAGCATCATCACGAACGGGGTTCTTCTCACCGAAGCAATCATCAACGATCTGATCCCGTTGGGCCTTAAGCGGGTTAAGGTGACTCTCGACGGAGATGAAACGGCCCACGATTCCAAGCGCCGCCACAAAAACGGTAAGGGGTCTTTTCAAGTCATCCTCAAGAATCTTCTCGCCCTCAAGGGCAAGGCGCCCATTTCGATCGGGGGCAATTTTGACGAAACCACAAAAGACAGCATTCCCCGCCTGCTGGATCTGTTGGTCAAGCTCGGCTTCACCCCCGACGACATCCTGGACATCACGTTTAAGCCGATTCTTGCAGCGACCAACCGGCTGCCCGTCTTGAACAATGCGATGGACTCCGGCCATGCCTGCACCTTTTCGGATATCAAGGTTTCCGATATCGCATGGTTGCATGACGAAGTCGGTAAAAGGGGCTTCAAAACGACCGACCATGTCGCGATCGGTCCCTGCTGCGCCACCCGGGAACACACCTACACGATCGATCCGTGGGGAAGCATCTATAAATGCCCGGCGCTGGTGGGGCGAAAGGAGTTTATGATCGGAGATGTTCGTGAGCCGGAGACCAATCACCGGAACACCCAGTTTATGACGGTCGACCTCTGGCGCGATCCCTTCTGCCAGCCCTGTGCTTACCGTCCGATCTGCGGCGGCGGCTGCCGTGGCAGCTCCGTCACCCAGTCGGGGGATTTCAGAAAGATCGCGTGTGAAAAAAACTATTTCGAAAATGTGGCCCTCGAGTTGGTCAAGAAAGAGTATTTTAATGAGCAAAATACGATGGATTGAAGGAGGAGGTGAGGCCATGAAGATGAAGATCGTCAAGAAGGGGGAACGGAAGACCCGATCAGCGCCACCGTCATGCCCCGTGTTTATACGCTGAGGTCCACGGGTCTTTAGGATGGGGATTGCGGATCTGCGATCCCTTTCTTATCGTTGTTGACTTCTCTTGAGGTCCTGCCTAATCTAGTGTCATGCCTCGGGAGATCAGACGGTTCCTTTTCATCCCCATTCTTGTGTTTATCGTCGCGTCTGTCTCGTGTCAATCCACATCGGCAACCGATGAAAAAGCGACGGGCGATATGCTCGTTGTTCCCGACACTGAAAAGTTTGCCTTCCTGAATCCCCTGCTGACGACCACGACACTGTCGGCCCGCTTAATCGACATCGTCTTCGACGGTTTGATAAAACTTGACGACCGCTTCGAGCCCAAACCGCAGTTGGCGGAATCCTGGGAACGGCCGGTCGATGGCCGGACCTGGACCTTCCATTTGAGGCCGGGGGTAAAATTCCATGACGGCGTGGAACTGACGGCCGACGACGTGGCCTTCACGTTTGAAAAAATGAAGCGGTTTTCAATCGCTCCGACCTCCTTTAATTCTCAGGATATGCAAGAGGTTCATGTCGTCGATCACTATACGGTTCAAATCACGTCAAAGACCCCCCTCGCCTCCTTTCTCCAATCGCTGGATGTGCCGATTCTGCCAAAACACCTGCTGGAAGGAAAGGAGATCGAAAATACTTCATTCAACCTTCATCCCGTCGGCACCGGGCCGTTCAAGGTCAAATCATGGTCCGATCAAGAGATCGTTCTGGAAGCCAATGAGTCTTATTTTTTGGGCAGACCCTACCTCGATAAAATCCGCGCGATCGCGTACCCCGATCGTGAAGCCATCTGGGCCAAGTTGATGGCCGGGGAAGTCGACTTTTTTGACTATCTCAGCGCCGGTGACTATGAAATTACAAAGCAGGTTCCAAACGTTCGTTTCTACTCGGTTCCCATGCCGTATTATTATCTTGTGGCCCTTAATATGGAGGATCGTCTTTTTGCGGATCGGCGTGTCCGGCAGGCTTTGAATTACGCCGTCAATAAGGAGGAGATCGTGGCGAAGGTCTTGGAGGGCCAAGGCCGGATCGCCGCCGGGACGATCTTTCCCGGTTCATGGGCTTACAATCCAAACATCGCACCTTATCCCTACGATCCCAAGAAAGCCCTCGCTCTTCTCGCGGAAGCCGGCTGGCGGGATCATGACGGCGATCATTTTCTTGATAAAGACGGACGACCGTTTGAATTTACGGTGCAGGTCAACGCCGGAGACGACGCGAAAAAGAAAACGTTCCTTCTCATCCAACAGCAGCTTCTGGACATTGGAATCAAGGCGAGGCTGAATTTTTTTGACGCGGCCGATATCGGGTTCTATTTTAAGAAGCAGTTTCAGGCCGTTTTTCCCGAGACACGAGCCGGCGGCGATCCCGATAGTAGTTACAAGTTCTGGCACTCTTCCCAGATTCAAGGCGGGTTTAACGTAACGTCCTATCATAACAAAACGGTCGACAAACTATTGGAAGAAGGGAGATCCGAATTTGACCAGGAAAGAAGAAAGGCGATATATTTTAATTTCCAAGAAGAAATCCTCAAGGACCCCCCCGGGATTTTTCTGTATTGGACAAATTATCTCGTCGGAATTCAGAAGCGCTTCAAAGGGGTGAAAATAAGCTCGGTGAGCCCTTTTGAGAATATTCAGGAATGGTACGTCCCGAAGGCGGAGCAGCGACATCCGGAATCTGAAAGCCCGAGTAGCGCCAGGAAACAATGAACAAGGTCTCCACGAAACTGATCCTGCTGTTGGTCCTTTCCGCGCTGGTCCCGATGACCCTTTTCGGGATGATCGCCGTCTGGACGGCCCGCGAGACGGCACGACAAATCGTGGCCGAGGAAAACCTTCAGGTGGCCGACCGCGCCGCCCGCCAGATCGAACAGTACGTCAACAACAGCCAGTCCATCTTGGAAGCCCTGGTTCAGAACCTGGCCAAGACGGATCTCAAGAACTGGCAAAAGGAACGGATGGTCAGGAATTATACTCTCCAGTTTGAGCGGTTCCGGTCGATTGATCTGGTGGATGAGACCGGCCGGCTGCTGGTGACCAGCCGGCTGGATTTGACCCGAGAAGACCAACCGGAGATGGCGTCGATCCAGGCCGCACTGGCCGGGCGGGTCTACCGGTCCGGAGTGTTTATTTCGCGGAACTTCGAGCCGAGCATGACTCTTGCCATTCCCTTGAAGGTGTTGGGTGAAGTTCAGGGCGCCGTCGTGGGGCAGCTGAATCTGATTGAGATGTGGAAATTGGTGGACAGCATTCGGATCGGGCAGGATGGGCATGCGTTTGTGGTGTCGAAGGAAGGCCTGCTGATCGCCCATGGGCTCAACTCGGCCAAAGAGCGGGTTTTTCGCCAGGAGCGTGCAGGCCCTCTCGCGGTCGTCGAGGCGGCTTTGAAGGGAGAAAGGCGGTCCTTCATCTACAACGACCAGGGAGGCTTTGAACAGATCGGCGTCTCCGCTCCCGTCGAGAGTCTGGGTTGGGGGTTGGTAATCGAGCAGCCGACCCGAGAGGCCTACGCCGCCTCGACGCGGCTGACCGGTCAGTTGACCCTTCTTGTGCTGATATTCCTTCTGCTGATGATCCTGATCGGTATGGTCGGAGGAAGACGATCCGTCGTCGCGCCGATCCGGGAGCTGATCCGAGGCATACGCGAAGTGGGCGGCGGAAATTTAGCTAAAAAGGTCAAAATCTTGACGGGGGATGAGTTTCTGGAGCTCGGGGAAGCGTTTAATGCCATGACGGACCGCCTGTCAACGTTGGAAGAGAATATCCGGCGCAACGAGCGGGCCGTCTTGCTGGGACGCATCGCGGGCGGGCTGGTGCATGATCTTCAACATCCGATTAAAAACCTGGAAAACAGCAGCCGCCTTATGATTCAAAAATATGAAGATCCCAAGGTGCGTGACGTCTATCAGGGCGTCGTAAAACGGGAGCTTGGAAATTTGGACCGCTTTTTGGAGAATCTCCTGCACTTAAGCCGCCCCACCCCGATCCAACCCGTCAGCGTCAACCTTTATAATTTTTTCGAGGATTTCCTCGGGTCCCTTCGAATCGATCCCCGCTGCGTGATTCAAAAATTCGGTGAAGGGTCTTTGGAGCCCTTGGTCGACGGAAAAGTCCGGGTTTCGGCCGATGTCCATCCGCCGGAGCTAACGGTCTGGGCGGATCGGTTTGCTCTCGAACGCATCTTGAAGAATTTGGTCGCCAACGCCCTTGAGGCGATGCCGAATGGAGGCCGGCTGGATATTTCGGCCCGGCCGGCCCCGCCGAACCTAACCGAGATTTCGGTTTCGGATACCGGCGGCGGTATTCCTCCGGACCGGCTGGACAATTTGTTTGAAGACTTTATCACCACCAAACGCAAAGGGCTGGGTCTCGGCTTGGCGATCTGTAAAAAAATTGTGGACGAGCACAGGGCCGCCATTCATGTTCAAAACCGCCCCAGTTATGGAACCACGTTTATCCTGCGCTTCCCCAATCCCTGAGATCGATTGGATCTAAGGCATCCGTTGGCACGAGGTTTGCTTGTCTTTTATCGGCATCCCCGGCGCCCAACGTCTTCAGAAGCATTCCGATCGGATATGTTTCTGGTGGCAGGACAGCGGGCGCCGGGGCTGTTTTCGGATGCAGCGGGACCTGCGGAATCCGGTTAGCAGCAAAACGATCGCTCTAACATGAAGACGAATAAAAAAACCATCGGGCCGGTCGGATCAAGGGAAATGTTTAAGGTTCGAGACGATGTCCATACCGCCCCGGCTGTCCCTCCGATGATTCACCAAGATCACCGCGCCTCTCCGCCCAAAATTCTTGTCATCGCCGATTACCCCGACACCCGGTCCCTGCTGAGAAAAGAACTCCAGGCGGCGCATTACGATGTGATCGCGGCGGAAAGCGACGTCGAAGGCCTGAACCTTTCGGCGGCCGTGCATCCCGACCTCATCCTTGTCGATCTGCCGATCCTTTCCATGGACGGCGTTCAATCCTGGAAACGGCTAAACAGTCATTCGACGACCCGGCCGACGCCTTTAATTTTTCTGACCTCCGTGAGCCGGGTGGAAGAGATCCTGACCGGTTCGGGTTTAGACGCCGTGGATTGCGTGGTGAAGCCCTATCGCCTGAAGGAACTTCGGTCGCGCATTCGCAGGGCGCTTACGGTCCGGGATGAACAGGAAAAACGCCATGAAGAGATCCAACAGTTCAAGAACCGGTTTGTCGCCAAGGTGCTGAGCGAGCTTCGCACCCCCGTGACGGTCATCGCCGGATTTTGCTCTCTGCTGGAGCAGAAGCTGGGCCGGTTGGCTCCCTCGGTGTCCGGCGCTTATCTGCGGGAGATTATCCGACACGTGAATGATCTCCTGGATCTGGCGGACGGACTCGAGGGCGTTTCCCGCACGCGTTCTGCTTTCGAGAAAGTCGGCCTCACTCAAGTCCTCCGGGAGGCGGTTGAAAAATTCCGCCGCCGTCTGGATAAAAAAGGAGTGCGCCTGGTGTTCAAGTCTCCCACGAAAGACCGGCTGATGCTTGAGGGGAGCCGGCGTGATTTGTTCCTGGCCTTCGGCTATCTCTTGTCGAACGCCCACCGCTTCACGGCCGCGGGCGGGACCGTCACCATCCGGATCTTGCCCCTGGGGCATGAGGCCCGGATTGAGATGGCCTGCACGGGTTCCGGTGTTCCTCCGGAGCCGTCGGGCCGGGGAATCTCCGATGGAGAAACGGGCCCCCTCGGCCTGACGATCGCCCGATCGATCGCCGAACGGCACCGCGGGGAGCTTGGAGTTGAAAACCGGTCCGGGCAGGAAAGTCGCATCTGGATGACGCTTCCCTTGAATCCCCCTCTTGTTTGATTTAAATCGGCGCGGCACCCTCGCCTGCGGTTTCTCCCATGGCGCCGTTCTCCCGGCGATCCATCCGTTTTTACAAAACGCAAGGTCTATGGTAAGCTATGCCCGCCGTACGCCAAAATACCGGTCGACGAGTCTTGGAGCATGGAAGATTATGGGTAGACCGCTGCGCGTATTGATGGTTGAGGATTCGGAAGCGGACGCTTTATTGGTGATCCGCAAACTGAACCAGGCCGGTTACGATCCGATCGTCAAACGAGTGGACACACACGCCGCGATGGCCAAGGTTCTTTTAGATCAGGCCTGGGACATCGTCCTTTGCGACTACGACCTGCCGAAGTTCAGCGCGCCCGATGCCTTGGCGCTCGTTAAAAAAAGCGGGCTGGACCTCCCGTTCATCATCGTGTCCGGGAAGATCGCAGAAGATATGGCCGTCGCCGCCATGAAAAGCGGGGCCCAGGATTACATCTTAAAGAACGATCTCTCCCGACTGGGCCTCGTTATTGAACGGGAGTTGCGCGAGGTCAGGGTCAGAAGGGAACGGGAGCAAGCGGCGCGAACCATAAAGTACTTGGCGTATTACGACCCGCTGACCGCCTTTCCCAACCGGATTCTGCTTCTGGAGCATCTGCAACGGGCCATTGTCGACGGGCGGCAGGCCAAACACGCGGTGGCGCTGATCCTCATGGACCTGGACCGATTCAAGGAGATTAACGATACCCTGGGACATGATCACGGCGACAACCTTCTCTACCAGGTCGGATCGCGCTTAAAGCGCGTGCTGTTTGAGCCGGACATCGTTTCGCGTCTCGGCGGAGACGAGTTTGCCGTGATGCTTCCGAGGCTGGCGGCGGCTGAACACATCACGGTGGTGGTCCAAAAAATCCTGAAAGCCCTGGAAGACCCCTTCATGATCGAGAAGCTGCCCATCGCGGTTGAAACCAGCATCGGCATCGCGCTCTACCCCGATCACGGCGCGGACGCCGAGACGCTCTTTCAGCGGGCCGATGTGGCCATGTACGAGGCCAAACGCACCGGCAGCGGATATACCCTTTATGCCGCGGAACTGGATCAGCACAGTCCCCGCCGGCTGGCCTTGATGGGGGCCTTGCGCAAGGGGATCGAGCGGAACCAATTATTCCTGCACTACCAACCGAAGGTCAGTCTGACCACGGGTCGGGTGATCGGCTTGGAGGGGCTGGTTCGCTGGCGGCATCCGGAATATGGATTAATTCCTCCCGAGCAATTCATCGGCCCGGCGGAGCAAACGGGGTTGATCGGTCCGCTGACTCAGTGGGTCATCACGACGGCGCTGAACGATGATCGAGCCTGGCGGGACGCGCAGATCCCGCTCACGGTATCGGTCAATTTATCGACCCGAAGCCTCCATGATTCAAGGCTTCCGGTCCAGCTTGCGGAATGGCTGCGGCTTCACGGCGGCTCACCGGAACGCCTCGAACTGGAGATTACGGAGAGCGCGATCATGGCCGATCCGGGACAGGCCCTGGAAATCCTTTTCAAAGTCTACGAGATGGGCGTCCGGTTTTCGATTGACGACTTCGGCACCGGGTATTCCTCGTTGGCCTATCTCCGAAAACTGCCGGTGGACGCCATCAAAATCGATAAATCCTTTGTCATCAACATGGCGAGCGACCCCAACGATTTAGTGATCGTGCGCTCGACCATTGAGCTCGGTCACAACATGGGCATCAAGGTGGTGGCGGAGGGCGTGGAAAACAAGGAGACCTATCAACGACTGATTGAACTGGGTTGCGACGCGGCTCAGGGTTATTACATGAGCCGGCCACTCCCCTTGGCCGAGCTAAACCGATGGCTGGACGAATCGCCCTGGGGATCGAAGCAAGCCTGAGATGCCCGGGACCCCCTTCCTCTAATTGACAAGGGCCCCTCGGCTTTCTATAATACCATTTCTACAAACATCGGGAGCCGAAGTGGCGGAATGGCAGACGCGCACGTTTGAGGGGCGTGTGGGGAAACCCGTGGGGGTTCAACTCCCCCCTTCGGCACCAGAAAATTTTCCGCGCGGGAAATTTTCCGGTGAATCGTGAATGGCAAATCGTCGGTTGTTTTTCGGCCCGTAACGCCAACCCTGCCCAAGTTTCTTCATGGCCAACCGCATCACACTTCTCCGAGTTGCCCTGCTCTTTATCGCGATCGGATTTATTTATACCGACACGGTTTTGGGTGAACTGATTGCGTTCGGAGTCGTCCTCGTCGTTGTTCTGCTGGACGGCCTGGACGGGATGATCGCGCGACGGACCGGACGGGCCGATGAGACCGGCGCGGTGATGGACATTTTCGCGGACCGGGTTGTTGAGAACGCGCTTTGGATCGTCTTCGCCCATATCGGGCTGATCCCCGTTTGGATCCCGATCACGGTGATGGTCCGGGGGCTGGCGACGGATGCGGTCCGGTCGATCGCCCGGACCCGCGGCGAGACGGCTTTCGGGACGATGCTGCGCTCCGGGATCGGCCGCCGGGTGGTGGCCTCGCGCGCCTCCCGCGCGGTTTATGCCGCGGCGAAAGCCGTCACCTTCGGATATCTCCTTTTGTACATGGCCCTGATCCGGGCCCAGGCGGTCGGACTGGATCTTGGCGGGATGGAAAACGGGCTTCCGTGGGCGTACAAGTTCGGGATGGGGCTTGTCTACTTCACCGTCGCATGCTGTCTGGCGCGCGGGATACCGGTTCTGATCGAAGGCCGACGCTATGTCCGAACCGAAGCGAAGTAAGGATGTTCGCCCCTCCGTCGCGTCCGGGAAGTCCCCCGTATCGGTCATTCTGGACCTTGACTACACACTGGTTCCCCGAACATCGGTTGAACGGATATTTATACGGTTTCTCTGGAACCGCGGCTGGCTCCGGCTTCCGGACTTCCTCCGAACGATCCGAAGTCTCCTGATCGATAGCCGGGGCCCGTTAACGATCCGTCTTAAGACGAACAAATGCTATCTGGCCGGCCGTTCCGTCCGGGCCATGGAGGAATTGGCGGGTGCCTTTGTTTTGGACGAGATCCGTCCGGTCGTGTCGCCGAAGGCCCTGGCCGTATTGGAGGATCACCGTCGGCAGGGACACCGCCTTCTGTTGCTGACGGGTTGTCCGGAGTTTTTGATCCGCCCGCTGGCGGACAAACTCGGCATCGATTCCGTCATCGGCTCGCGGCTGGAGGAGAGAGGCGGACGATGGACCGGCCGGTTGATTCCGCCTCACCCCTACGGTGAGGCCAAGCGCCGGCTGTTGGAAACGTGGGCCGAGATGGAAACCGTTCGACTGGATCAATCCCACGCGTATGCGGACAGCTCCGCGGATGTCCCCATTTTTGAGGCGGTGGGCTACCCGCATGTCGTTAATCCCGGCCGGTCGATGAAACGGTTGGCGGCCGTCCGCGGTTGGCCCGTTTTGAATTGGTAAATGGGGTCCCCGGCCCCCGCCATCCCCGCGCGGGCGTCGGGCTGCGGTTTCCAAGGGAACTTTTCCCCTTGATTTGCAACGGGTCGCTTGGCATAATGAACCGTCGGATGGAAGGCCGGCCCCAAAAAATCCCGCCGCCTTTGAATATTATAATATATAATATAAAAGCGGAGTCCGAGCCGGTGCGCGATCAATCTGTCGGCCATGAAGATCAACGAAATATATAAAAGCATCCAGGGCGAATCGACGTATGTCGGACAACCCTGCCTTTTTATCCGAACCACGGGCTGCAACCTTCGTTGCGAGTGGTGTGATACGCCGCACGCCTTCTATGAAGGCCTGGAGATGACCCTGGAGGCCATCCTGTCCCGGGTCGAGACGTCGGCCTGCCGGCTGGTGGAGTTGACCGGGGGAGAACCGCTGCTGCAGAAGGAGGCCCCGTTGTTGGTGACCCGGCTGCTGGACGGCGGCTACACGGTGCTGATCGAAACCAGCGGAAGCCTCGACATCCGGGCCGTTGATCCGAGGGCGATCGTCATTATGGATATCAAATGCCCCGCGAGCGGCATGTCGGGCGCCATGCGCTGGGATAACATCCAGGCGCTCCGATCGCTCGATCAGGTCAAGTTCGTCATCAAGGATCGCGCCGATTACGACTGGGCCCTGGAGATCTTGGATCAATACCCCGTTCTGAGCCAACGCGTCGTTCTCTTTTCGCCGGTGTTCGGCGCCCTGGATCCCCGGCAGCTGGCCGACTGGATCCTTGAAGACGGCCGGCCGGTCCGTCTCCAGCTGCAGATCCACAAATATATCTGGCATCCGGAGGCTCGGGGCGTCTGATGGAAAAACCGACCGAATCCAATTTGTCCGGAGATCAGGCGGTGCTTCATGTGCGGGCGGGGAAACTGCTGAAGGGTTTGATCATCGGTTTTACCCCCACGGCCGAGACGGTCCATCTCCAGATCGAATCGGAACCGGCCCAATCGCCGATCGAGGTAAGGGTTTCCGACCTGAAGGCGATATACTACGTGCGGTCCCTGGCCGGCAACAAACAGTACAAGAAGAAGCGGTATTTCGGCGTAGCCGAGGGGAAGGGAAAAAGGGTTATGGTGCGGTTTAAGGACGGCGAGATACTGTGCGGGTTCGTCGAGGGCGAGTTTCCCTGGAAGGACGGGTTTCTGGCATCGGCCGATCCGGATCTCAAGGGGTTCTTTGTATTCCCGGCCGATCCGGAGGGGAACAATACGAAGGTCTTTGTGGTGACGACGGCCGTCGAGGATGTCCGTCGATTGTAGATGACCGTGAAAGGAGTTCAAGACGAAATGGACATCAAGATCAAGAAGGGCAAGATGGAGGAAGAGGCGGCCGAGGCGATTGTCCTGAGCCATTTTGAAGGCGAAAAATCTCTTTCGGAAGAAACCGCGGCCGTGGACCGGGCGCTGGGGGGGCAGATCAGGGGATTGATCGCCGCCGGCGAATTCACCGGAAAGCTCAACCAAGTGCTGCTGCTTCATCTTCGGGGCGAGCTCCCGGCCCAACGGGTTTTGCTCGTCGGACTGGGAAAGAAAAAAGAGGTCGGTACCGAGAAAATCCGTCAGGCGATGGGCACGGCCAGCCGGCAACTTCGCGACAGCGGGATCAAGTCCTTTTCAACGCCCCTTCACGGGCACGGACAGAACAAAATCTCGACCTTTGAATCGGCCCAAGCCATCGTGGAGGGATGCCTGCTGGGTCTCTATCAATTTACCGCCTACCGGACCGAAAAACGTTCGGAGATCAAAGAGGTGCAACAAATTACCCTGGTGGATCGGGCCGAGGGGAAGATTGCGGAGGTGGCCGGCGGGAGCCGCACGGGGCAGATCCTGGCCGACGCGACCAATTTCGTCCGAGACCTGTGCAACCATCCTTCCAACGTGGTGACTCCCTCCCGGCTGGCCGAGGAGGCGAGAGCGATCGCAAAGGAATTCGGGCTGACCTGCCGGGTGATCGAGAAGGACGAGGCCGAATCGCTGGGCATGGGCGCCTTCCTCGGCGTTGCGAAAGGGAGTCAGGAGCCGCCCAAGTTCATCATCCTGGAGTATCACGGCGGGAAGAAGAAAGAGGCGCCGGTGGCGATCGTCGGCAAATCCATCACGTTCGATTCCGGCGGCATCTCGATCAAGCCGGCCGAAAAAATGGAGCAGATGAAAACCGATATGTCCGGCGGGGCCACCGTGCTGGGAACGATGAAGGCCCTGGCTCAACTCAAACTTCCCGTGTCGATCGTGGGCCTTCTCCCCGCGACCGAGAACATGCCTTCCGGAACGGCGGTCAAGCCCGGCGACGTGGTGCGCGCCATGTCCGGGAAGACGATCGAGGTGATCAATACCGACGCGGAGGGGCGGATGATTCTGGCCGACGCCCTCGCCTACGCCGCGCGCTACAAGCCGTCCGCCATTGTCGATCTGGCGACCCTCACCGGCGCCTGCGTGGTGGCGCTGGGAAACCGCGCGACGGGAGTGATGGGAACGAACCCGAAATTGATCGAACGTCTTAAACGGGCCGGAGAACGCTGCGGCGAGCGGCTCTGGGAGCTGCCGTTGTGGGAGGAGTATCAGGAACAGATCAAGAGCGACGTGGCGGACATGAAAAATGTGGGCGGGCGCGGCGCCGGCGCCATCACCGCGGCGGCCTTCCTCCAGAAATTCGTGGGTGATATTCCCTGGGCCCATCTCGACATCGCCGGCACCTCTTGGAATGACGATCCCCGCCCCTACGCGCCCAAAGGCGCCACGGGCGTGGGGGTGCGGCTTCTGATCCAATGGCTGACCGATGCCACGCGGGAGAAGGCATGACACTCAAGGAAAAGATCGGCCAGCTCTTCATGGTGGGTTTCAACGGCGTCGGTCCCTCCAAAGCCGTCGTCCGGCTGATCACGGAGTTTCAGATCGGCGGGGTGATTCTGTTCGCCCGGAACCTCCAGTCGCCGTCCCAAACCGCCAAACTGTGCAACGCCCTCCAGTCGCAATCGCCCCGGATGCCCCTGTTGATTTCGATCGATCAGGAAGGCGGGCGCGTCTCAAGGCTCCCGAAAGGCTTCACGCTTTTTCCCGGCGGCGCTCAGCTGGCCGCCTGCCGCTCGACGGAACTGGTCTATCGCGTTGCCGAGGCGACGGCCCGGGAGCTGCGGTCGGTCGGGATCAATATGAACTTGGCCCCGGTTCTGGACGTCCATACCAACCCCTCCAACCCGATCATCGGCGACCGCGCGTTCGGCGACAGCCCCACATTGGTCAGCACGCTGGGGCTGACGATGATCGCGGGTTTTCAGGACAACAACGTGATCGCCTGCGGAAAACACTTTCCGGGGCACGGGGACACCGGCGCCGATTCACACAAGGAGCTGCCCCGCGTTTCGCACGGCCTCCGGCGGCTGCGCGAAGTGGAGCTGCGGCCCTTTCTCCACGTCATCCCGAACGGCCTGGCCTCGATCATGACGGCCCACGTGCTCTATCCCCAGTTGGATCCCGACGAGCCGGCCACCTTGTCCAAACGGATCGTGACCGGGCTGCTCCGCGAGAGCATGGGGTTCAAGGGCGTCGTGATCACGGACGATCTGCAGATGAAGGCGATCTCGCAGACGCACGGACCGGGCGAAGCGGCCGTCAAGGCGATCGAGGCCGGCGTGGACCTCCTTCTGATCTGCAACGACGAAGAGGACCCGTTGAAAGCGCTGGAGGCCGTGGCCCGGGCCGTCAGACAAAAACGGATCAGCGAGGCCCGTATCGAGCAGTCGCTGCTCCGAATCCTTCAGATGAAGGAAAAGTACATCCTCCCCTATCAGCCGTCCGATCTCGCGCAGGTCAAGGAGATCGTAGGCTCCTCTTCCAACAAACACCTTCTCGAGGAAATCAAGGAAAGATCCGAGGCCCCGGTGGCTGTGAAGGCGGGCTGAACGCTGCTTGTCTGTTCCACTGCACGGCGAAGCAATATGCAATCCAAAAAGTCAATGAGACAAGTCTGATTCTTTTCTTTTTTATGTTCTTTTTTTACTGAAGTTTCTTTTTCTCTTGACACCTGTATGAAATTACAGTATAAGGGTGGCAAACATGGAGATCACCCTTGCCTACCTCGACAAAAGAGGTTGGATTAACGGAACGTCAAGATGAAATCTTAGCGTTCATTAAGACCCATATCGAGAAGTCAGGTTTTCCACCCACCGTTTTAGAAATCCAAAAAGAATTTTCCTTCAAATCCCCTAACGCCGTCCAGGAACATGTAAAGGCCATCGCCCGCAAGGGCTATATCCGCAGGAACCCGAACAAGTGGAGAGGGTTGGAACTTGTTGGTGTTGCCAAGAAGGAACCCGTGGCACCTCCCACCGTCCTCGTTCCATTGATCGGTCGCGTAGCCGCAGGGTCACCCATTCTGGCGGAAGAAAACATTGAAGGGATGATTTCCATAGACCGTTCTCTTGTTAATCGTCCGACAAAACTGTTTGCCCTTCATGTCAAAGGCGATAGCATGATAAAGGCCGGCATTTATGACGGCAATATCGTGATTGCACACCAACAGTCCGCTGCAGAGAATGGGGACATTGTAGTTGCTTTGCTCGGCGATGAAGCCACGGTAAAAAGATTTTACCACAAAAATAAAATGATCCTCTTACAACCTGAAAACGACAAGATGTCACCGATAAAAATTACCAAACAGGTAGATTTAAGTATCTTGGGTAAGGTAGTCGCAACTTTACGGAGGATAAGTGGCTCTTGATATAAACAATGCTGTCCGATACCATTTTATATTTAAACCTAAATTAAGAACTAATCTAACGCTTATCTTTTGGAATAGGGCCTATGGGAGCAATTCCAACATCTGAGATGCCAGGTCACAAGAGTCTACACGAGAGAGCACTCTCTGCTCTTGATCGTTGTCAGGAATTACAAGGTGTAGACTTTAAGGAGTCGGCAGCTTGGCAAGTACTGCAATGGAAGATTATCAAGACTGTATTGGGAATGGGAAATCTTCGTGATGGAGGGATCATTGTTATTGGCGCTTCCGAACGTAGCGAAACTTGGGACCTCACAGGTATTGCGCCTGACCATCTTTTAACTTACGACGTAGATGATATCATCGGCAAAACGAATGCCTATGTGTCCCCACACGTTGATTTAGACATTGTGACCGTACGGTACCGGAATGGGAAGATTTTTCTTGTGATCCAAATAAGGGAGATTGAAGACACGCCTTTAGTCTGTAAGAAGAATGGACCAGATGATGAAGACCTATACGAGGGAACAGTCTATGTTCGGCCGCCTGGCATGGCGAGAACAACAAAAATCACCAATGCAACACAGATGCACGATTTGCTCGAACTCGCGGCTGAAAAGCGGGCTCGACGTATTCTTGAAGTGTCGAGACGAGTAGGTCTTGTATCTTCTCCATCTTTTTCTGAGCAATTCGACAGAGAACTAGAAGGTTTATAAATCCCATGACAATTTCATTGCGGGATCAAATTCTTCATGCTCCTCATTGGCGAGTTAATTTGCGTCCTGAAAAATACGAGCCGGAATTGATTCCTTCATTAAAAGAGTGCTTTGAACAAATCGAAAAGGCCAAGGTAAGCCTAAGAGGCTGGGACTATCCGCACTTGAGTAATAGGCAAATCGAGCGCGATCAAGGCTTGAACTGGGTGGCATCTTGGTCAGATTTTTGGGGTCACAAAGAATATTGGCGTCTTTACCAAAGCGGTCAGTTTATACATCTCTTTACAGTAAGAGAAGCTTCAGAACAGGAATGGAGAAATAAACTTGAGGCCGACACCAAAAAGCATCTGGGGAGAATGAAAGATATAGATTGGTCAAAGGTACCTGGATTCATTTCCATTATTAATTTTATATACACGGTCACTGAAATTTTTGAATTTGCAGCTCGATTATCACAAAAGTCCATCTATCATGGCACGATTACGATCACGATCGAGTTGAAAGGCATTAGAGGCTTTGTGCTTACGATGGATGCACAGCGTTTTTGGCACGGTTACTATGCTACGAGTGAGAATAAATTGGGAAGATCTTGGGTTGGACCAAGCAATGAATTGGTCGCTAACAGTGCAGAAATATCTCTGGAGGTAGTAAACTGGTTCTTCGAACGGTTTGGATGGTTAGATATACGACCCGATTTGCTCAGAAGCGATCAGGAAAATTTCCTGAAGCGCCGAATCTAAGATGACTTTGATAAAAAAGTTATGGCTGTTCCAAAAGAAACAATCTGGGAATTAGATCCTCACGGTCGTGCAAAACACGAGATACTCCGTAGATACTTAGGCGCTTGGTTCCCTATTTTGAATAGCTACAGAGACCGGATACTATACGTTGACGGATTCTGTGGCCCTGGCCGGTATAAGGGCGGTGAACCAGGGTCACCTATCATTGCCTTGGAAGTAGCCAAAAACCACCGTCGGACATTAAAGGGTGAGCTTCTTTTCTGGTTTATAGACGAGCGCGCAGACCGTATTGAACATCTAAAAAGTGAACTCTCAACCATGCAATTGCCGTCTCATTTCAAGGTACATCCTGAAATTGGGCGCTTTGATGAAAAGTTTATACCTGTATTATCTCAACTCAAGGCTAAAAGGAAACAGCTTGCACCAACTTTTGCTTTTATTGATCCCTTTGGATTTTCCGGAATTCCTTTTGGTTTGATCTCTCAATTTCTCAAGCAGCCAAGTTGCGAGGCATTTATCACTTTCATGGTGGATGCGATAAACCGTTGGCTTGAGCACCCGAATCCTGAGATTGGTCAACACATTGTTGAAGTCTTCGGAACACAGGAAGCATTGACGATTGCCAATGGTCCCGGCGACCGAGTGGCTAACCTAAGGGTACTATACCAAAAACAACTCCAGACGGTAGCGAAGTTTGTTAGGTACTTTGAGATGCGTGATATCCACGATCGGATACAATATTACCTTTTCTTTGCCTCAAAC
>DATIYJ010000007.1 GCA_035517655.1 Nitrospiria bacterium
CACGACCACCCCGATGATGTGCGCGCGGCTGCTGAAGCCGGATGCGGCGCGCGCGCGCAGCCGCGTTTATCACGCCGGCGCGCGCGCGTTCGCCGCGGTCCTGGGCTGGTATGACACGTCACTCGCCTGGTCGCTCCGGCACGGGCGTTTCATGCTGTTGCTGCTTGCTGGCACCATCTGTCTGAACGTCTACCTTTACGTGATCGTACCCAAGGGTTTCTTTCCTCAACAGGACACCGGGCGGTTGATCGGCAATATCCAGGCGGATCAGAGCATCTCGTTTCAGGCGATGCGGCAGAAACTCACCGATTATACCGGAATCATCAGCCAGGACCCGGCCGTGGAGAGCGTGGTCGGGTTCACCGGCGGTTCACGGGTCAACTCGGGTTTCATGTTTATCTCGCTCAAGCCGCTCGCGCAACGCAAGCTTTCCGCTGACCTGGTGATCGAGCGGCTGCGCGGCAAGCTCGCGCGCGAGCCCGGCGCGAACCTGTTCCTGCAACCGGCGCAGGATATCCGCATGGGCGGACGGCAGAGCAACGCGCAATACCAGTACACGCTGCAGGCGGACGAGCTGGACGAGCTGCGCGCCTGGGGGCCCCGCATCCTGCGGGCCTTGAGCCAGCTGCCCCAACTGGCCGACGTGAACACGGATCAGCAGGACAAGGGCCTGCAGACCACGCTCGTCATCGACCGGGACACCGCCGCGCGCCTCGGCGTGACGCCGGAACTGATCGATGCGACGCTGAACGACGCCTTCGGCCAGCGCCAGGTCTCCACGATTTACAACCCTCTGAACCAGTACCGCGTGGTGATGGAAGCCGCGCCCCAGTACGGGCAAAGTCCGTCGGCGCTGAACAACGTCTACGTGAGCACGTCCACCGCGGCGCAAGTACCGCTGTCGGCCTTCGCGCATTACGAACCTACGAACACGCCGCTCAGCGTGAACCACCAGGGCCAGTTCGTGGCAACCACGATCTCGTTCAATCTGTCGCCCGGTGTTTCGCTGTCCGCCGCGGCGCGTGCGATCGAGCACGCGCTCGGCCGCATCGGCGTGCCCACGTCGATCCACGGCAGTTTCCAGGGCACGGCACGCGCGTTCCAGTCCTCGCTCGACAGCCAGCCGTGGCTGATTCTGGCGGCGCTTCTGACCGTTTATATCGTGCTGGGAATCTTGTATGAAAGCTATGTGCATCCGATCACGATCCTTTCCACCCTGCCGTCGGCGGGCGTCGGGGCGATCCTCGCGCTGCTGGCTTTTCACATCGAGTTCAGCGTCATCGCCTTGATCGGCGTCATCCTGCTGATCGGCATCGTCAAGAAGAACGCCATCATGATGATCGACTTTGCGCTCGACGCGGAACGCCGGCACGGGCTGGGCCCGGAACAGGCGATCTACCAGGCCTGTCTGCTGCGTTTCCGCCCCATCATGATGACAACCATGGCGGCGCTGCTGGGCGCGGTGCCGCTGGCCATCGGCTTCGGCGAGGGCGCAGAGATGCGCCGTCCGCTCGGCGTCGCCATCGTCGGTGGTCTGATCGTGAGCCAGTTACTGACGCTGTATACGACGCCGGTGGTCTACGTGTATCTCGACCGTTTTCGTCTCAGGTGTCTCCACGTATGGGCCAGACGCTCGGAGCGGTCCACCAGCGAGCGCGCACCGGAGACGCCCGGATGTTGAAGGTGCCGAATTCAAATATCCATCTCGAAGAAAATATTTGCATTCATATTTTCTCTGTGTCCGCAGCTATGGTGGGCGCGTGCATGACGGTGATTGGCTTAATACGCGTCGTGATTACCATTCAGAAAACCAATACGCTCGCTGATGATTTCCTCGCTGTGGATGCAGGCTTGTTCCTTGTCTCCTGCCTTATGTCGTATTGGGTGTTGCGCAGGCGCCATATTGGCAGAATGCATCGAGTGGAGCGTTTTGCCGATGCTATATTCATTTTCGCCTTGGTTATGATGGCAGCCATGTGCGGGTTCATTACATATGCAATCTCATTCATTTAAGAGCAGACCTGTGCCAACTCGGCCTGACCATGCTAGCAGACTCCATGCGGGCGAGGGCTGCTACCGGCCTGCAGACACGCCGGCCGCGAGAACGCCGCACTCCGCCTGTAGGATCTTGTTCTCGTCATGGTGACGCGATGAATCGAAAACATGTGAGAATTGTCGTGCTCGCAGCGACACTCGCGCTGCTCGGCGCGTGCGCAGTCGGACCCGATTACGTGCGTCCCACGATCAAGGTGCCGACCGATTTTAAGGAGATGAACGGCTGGAAGGTGGCGGAACCCAAGGACGATGGCGTCCGGGGGACGTGGTGGGAGCTTTTCAATGATCCGTTGCTGAACACGCTCGAAGAGCAGGTCAACATTTCCAATCAGAACGTGGTCGCGGCGGAAGCGCAGTTTCGCGCGGCTCGCGCGCTGGTTCAGGCGGCTCGGTCAAGCTACTTTCCAACAGTCACCGCGGGTGCCTCGTTCACTCGGTCCAATAAACCGTCCGGTCTTGCCGGCAACACCAAGGTCTATTCATTGCCCGTCGAGGCGTCCTGGGAGGCGGATGTCTGGGGCCGGATTCGCCGCACCGTCGAGGCCAACGAGGCGAGCGCCCAGGCGAGCGCGGCGGACCTTGAAGCAACCCGCCTGAGCGTCCGCGCCGAACTTGCGCAGGACTATTTTCAATTGCGTGCGCTCGATGCCCAGAAAGGGCTTCTGGACTCTGCGGTCGTTGACTATCAAAGATCCCTTGAACTTACAAAGAATAGGTACGCAAGCGGCGTCGCGGCCAAATCGGATATCCTCCAGGCCGAAACCCTACTCAAGACCACCGAGGCCCAGGCTCTGGACGTCGGCGTGCAGCGCGCGCAACTGGAGCATGCCATCGCGCTGCTCATCGGGACACCGGCTTCGCTCTTTTCCATTCCCGTCGTGCCTCTGACCGCGATCCCGCCGGTCATTCCCGTCGGCGTCCCATCGGAGCTGCTCGAACGTCGGCCCGATATCGCGGCGGCCGAGCGGCGCGTCGCGGCCGGAAACGCGGAGATCGGCGTCGCCAAGGCCGCGTTCTTTCCCGCCGTCACACTGGGCGCGTCGGGGGGCTTCCAAGCCTCGGATCTGGCCTCGTGGCTGATGTGGCCCAGTCGCTTCTGGGCGATCGGCCCCGCGATCCTGGAAACCGTGTTCGACGGGGGTCTTCGACGGGCGCAAACCGACCAAGTGCGGGCGGCTTATGACGCGGACGTGGCGTCCTATCGCCAGACGGTGCTGACGGGCTTCCAGGAGGTGGAGGATAATCTGGCCGCGCTCCGCATCCTGGATGAAGAGGCCCGGGTGCAGGATGAGGCGGTACAGGCCGCCCGGCAATCCGTAACGTTGACCACGAACCAGTACAAGGCCGGAATCGTCAACTACCTTGATGTGGTCACGGTTGAAGTCATTGCGCTGTCCAATGAGCGGACCGCGGCCAACATCCTCGGCAACCGGATGTCCGCCAGCGTGCTCTTGATCAAAGCGCTGGGCGGCGGCTGGAACGCGTCCGCCTTGCCCTCGGTCCATGACCTTGCCGGGATGAAGGACGGTCGGCCGGCATCTACAGGAAGCGAAAGCGTGTCGGTGAATTTTCCCGTTGCGGCGGCCGTTCCCGGTGAACGGCGGGCATTGCATACGGAAAGATGATCAGGTCGGCCGGCGGTCGTTGAAGCATCCGATGATTCAGACCGCCGGACTGCATGGGTCAAGGGAGGTGATGTGCGGAGGATCGGCGGCGAAGCGACAGACATGCCTTAGGCTTCGCCGGCATTTGACGGGTATGAAGGCCAATGAGAACAGCCTCTGATGTTCTCGATTCGTAAGAGGAGATCAAAATGTCGAATACAACAATGACAAAAAAATCCCGGTTATCGCTCGCGCTCGTCCTTGGAGCCCTGCTGGTCGGGGGCGCCGTTCTGGCGACCGGTGTTCTCGCCGATTCGGGCCCGAGGGCCATGATGGGCCGCCACTGTGATATGCATCGCGGAGACATGCGCGACAGGGTCGGTCACGCATTGCACGGGTTGATCCGGTCCCAGAAGGCGCTCGGTTTATCCGCGGACCAGGAAACCAAAATCAAGGCCATTGCGCTTGAACATGAAAAGAGCCGCATCCAAAGCGAAGCGGACATGAAACTGGCCAATCTGGATGTCCGGGCGGATATTTTCAACGAGAAGGTTGAACTGCCGACGATAGAGTCGGCGCTTCAAAAATCCGAAAGCGCCCGTACCGCCATGCGTCTGGAAGGGGTAAAGGCCCTGCGCGCCGCGGCGGCCGTTCTGACGCCGGAACAGCGCGAGAAATGGCATCAGAGGATGATGCCGGGACACGAAGCGGGAGCCGGAAGGAACGGGCACGGTCACGGACCTATGGCCCATCCCAACGATATGCCCGAAAAGCAGGGTTGAACATCGGGGCCCTCCCGGACGTGACAAGGGGCGGTATGAACCGCCCCTTGTGTTTTCGGCCGCCTCCTGTAAAATGAAGGCCGCCGTCTTGAAAGTATTTGACAAGAGGAGAACAATCCGATATATTTAGATAAGCTAATTATTAGTTCATCATACCGTACGACGGTCCGAGGAACAAAGACAGGCATGGCCGTTAGGTCGACAGACGAGCGTTGCGCTCGGGAAATCATGGAAACGGTTCCCATGGTCATGCGCTTCATCCGACGGGAAATGCGCGGCCATGGCGCGCCGTTTCTTTCGGTGGCTCAGTTGCGGACGCTGGTTTATGTGGACCGGTGTCCGGGCACCGATCTCTCCGGCGTGGCGGACCATCTTGGCGTCACCCCGGCCACCGCGTCCTCTGTCGTGAACCGCTTGGTGCGGCAAGGTCTGGTCAACCGCGCAGCGCATCCTCAGAAACGCCGGCATGTGGTGCTGACTCTCACCCGGAACGGCTCTCAGCGTCTCCGGCATGTTCGTGAAACGGTATGTTCGCTGGTGAGAAAAATGCTTGCGGACCGGTCCGCATCGGAATTGCAAAAGATCCTGGATGGAATCGCTTTGCTCGGAATGGTGTTCAAAGGGGTTGTCGGTCGCGAGGATCGTTAACGGGACACGGGTGCAGGAGAGGATGGGGCGTCCTTCGTCGGTCTTTCAAACAGTCGGGGTTTCATGCCGTATCGGGCCGCTCTTTCCGAGAACGGCAACGGCGTTCCTGGCGGTCGCGGTCTTCCTCTCGGCCTGCTCCGGCCAATCCTCGGGACAAACCCCGAAAAAGGATGCCAAAGGGGCGCCCGCCGTTCCGGTTCTCGTGAGCCCCGTCGTCCAAAAGCCCATGCCGGTCGAGTTGCGCGCCATCGGGAACGTGCAGTCGTATTCCACGGTCGTCGTCAAAAGCCTCGTTGAGGGAACCCTGACCCGGGCCTACTTCAATGAAGGCCAGGAGGTCAAGCAGGGGGCCCTTCTGTTTACCATCGATGCCCGCCCCTTCGAAGTGCAGCTCAAACAGGCCGAAGCCAATCTGGCCCGTGACCGCGCGCAGGCCGAAAACGCACGGCTGGAGGCCAACCGGTATGAACAACTGCTCCAAAAGCAGTACGTCAGCCAGGAACAGTATGAACAACTTCGCGCCAACTCCGGGGCCTATGAGGGCACCCTCCTTGCGGACCAAGCGGCTGTAGACCAGGCCAAGCTCCAACTCGATTACTGTTCGATCCGATCCCCCGTCGATGGCGTGGCCGGAACCCTTCTGGTCTACCCGGGCAATCTCGTCAAGGTGGACGACCCCGACCACCCGCTGGTGACGATCAACCAGGTCCGCCCGATCTATGTGGCCTTTTCCGTTCCGGAGAAGGATTTATCGGATATCCGGAGGCACCGGGCGCTCGGCCCGTTGGCCGTCGAGGCGATCGTTCCCAACGGCAAGTCGCCTGCGGCTCATGGACGACTGACCTTTGTGGACAATGCCGTGAATAACACAACGGGGACGATTCAGCTCAAAGCCCTCTTTCCAAACGAGGCGGAAACCCTCTGGCCGGGGCAATTCGTGAATGTGGTTTTAACATTAACCATGCAGCCGGACGCGGTGGTGGTGCCCTCGCAGGCGATCCAAACGGGACAGCAGGGCTCCTATGTTTTTGTGGTCAAATCCGACCAGACGGTGGAATCCCGCCCGGTCGTGGCGGCGCAGGAGGTGAACGGGGAAACGGTGATCAACCAGGGGCTTGCGCCCGGCGAGCGGGTCGTGACCGACGGCCAGCTCCGGCTCGTTTCCGGGGTGAAGGTTGAGATCAAAACGGCGCCTCCGGGCGAGATGGATCCGGAAAAAGCGCCGGGGAAAACCCCATGAGCATTCCGGAACTGTTCATCCGCCGGCCCATCATGACGACGCTCGTCATGTCGGCCATCCTGCTTTTCGGCATCGTGAGCTACAGTTTGTTGCCCGTGAGCCAGCTTCCCAACGTCGACTTTCCCACGATTCAGGTCTCGGCGAGCCTTCCGGGGGCCGGCGCCGAAACGATGGCCTCCTCCGTGGCCACCCCCTTGGAGCGTCAATTCTCGACCATCGCGGGCATCGATTCCATGACGTCCAACAGCGCGCTCGGGGTCACTCAGATTACGGTTCAATTCAGTCTGGACCGAAACATCGACGCCGCCGCGCAGGATATCCAATCGGCCATCGCGGCCGCGGCGAGAACTCTGCCGCCGGACATGCCGACGCCTCCGACCTATCAGAAAGTCAACCCGGCCGAGCAGCCCATTCTCTTCCTGGCGCTGAGCTCCCCGAGCCTGCCCCTCTCGGCCGTGGACGAATACGCCGAGACCCTGATGGCGCAGCGCATCTCGATGATCAACGGCGTGGCTCAGGTCCAGGTCTTCGGCTCACAGAAGTATGCCGTCCGGGTTCAGCTCGATCCCGACGCCCTGGCCTCGCGTGGAATCGGCATCGACGATGTCGAGAAAGCCGTGGAAGCCGGAAATGTGAACGTGCCGACCGGGACGCTCTACGGAACGCATCAGGCCTTCACCGTCCAGGCCAACGGCCAGCTCACCGACGCTTCCGCCTATCGGCGTCTCATAGTGGCCTACCGCGACGGATCCCCCGTCCGTTTGGAGGAACTGGGTCGCGTCATCGACAGCGTCCAGACCGACAAGGTAGCCAGCTGGTACAACGGTACCCGGGCCGTCATTCTGGCCATCCAGCGTCAACCGGGAACCAACACGATCGAGGTGGTCGACGCCATCAAGAAACTGCTCCCCGCGTTTCGAATCCAGATGCCGGCGGCCGTAAACCTGGAGACGCTCTATGACCGTTCGGAATCGATCCGCGAATCGGTCCACGACGTGCAATCCACGCTGCTTCTGGCCGTCGGGCTGGTGGTCCTGGTGATCTTCCTGTTTCTGCGAAATGTGTCGGCCACGGTGATTCCCAGCCTGGCGCTTCCGATGGCGCTCATCGGCACGTTCACGGTGATGTATCTGTTGGGCTACAGCGTCGATAACCTTTCCCTGCTGGCCATGATCCTGTCCGTGGGGTTCGTGGTGGACGACGCGATCGTCGTCCTGGAGAATATCGTGCGGCACATGGAAAAGGGGAAAGGCGTGCTTACGGCGGCGCTGGACGGCTCGGCCGAAATCGGGTTCACCATTCTGTCGATGACCCTCTCGCTGGCCGCGGTGTTCCTTCCGGTGCTTTTGATGGGGGGGGTGCTGGGGCGGCTGCTTCATGAATTTGCGGTGACGATCGTGTCGGCGGTTCTTGTTTCCGGTTTCACCTCGCTGACCCTGACGCCCATGCTCTGCAGTCGTTTTCTACGCCCGCCAGGCCACCGGAAGCACGGGCGCTTGTTTGAGGCGTCGGAGCGGTTCTTCCAGGCGATGTTTCACGCCTACGAAAGCAGCCTGAAGCGTTTATTGGCTTATCGCCGGACCCTCATGGCGTTCTTCGTTCTTCTCCTTCTGGCCACGGCCTATCTCTTTGTCGAAATGCCGAAGGGGTTCATCCCGACGGAGGATGTCGGCCTCCTTTTCGGCTTCACCCAGGCGTCGGACGACATCTCCTTCGACGCCATGATGGAACATCAAAAAGCCGTGGCCGAGATCGTCCGGCAGGACCCCGCGGTGGAATCGTTTATGTCCTCCATCGGCGCGGGAGGTCCCAACGCGACGTTGAACACCGGCAGAGTCTTCATCCGCCTCAAGCCGGCCTCGCAGCGTCCGACGGCGGACGAGGTGATTCAGCGGTTGCGCCCCAAGCTGATGACGGTTCCGGGGGTGTCCGTTTTTTTGCAGAACCTGCCGATCATCCGGATCGGAGGACAGTTGACCAAGAGCCAGTACCAGTACACGCTGCAGGACACGGATCCCCAGGAGCTTTATCACTGGACCGGCGTGCTCGAGGAGAAAATGAGCGCGCTGCCGGGATTCCAGGACGTAACGACCGATCTTCTGATCCACAGCCCCCAAGTCGTCGTTGATATCGACCGGGACCGGGCCTCCGCGCTCGGCGTCACGGCCGATCAGATCGAAAATGCCTTGTACGACGCCTACGGGGAAAGGCAGGTTTCCACGATCTACACGCCCACCAACCAGTACTGGGTGATCATGGAACTGGAGCCGCAGTACCAACGGGATCCCGCGGCCATCTCGAAGCTCTACATCCGCTCGGCTTCCGGACCGCTGGTTCCTTTGAACGCCGTGGCCAAGCTGACCCAGAGCGTCGGACCGCTCACCGTCTCCCATCTCGGCCAGCTTCCCTCCGCCACGATCTCGTTCAACCTTCGACCCGGAGTCTCGCTCAGCGACGCCGTGCGGCAGGTTGAAAAACTCGCGCGTGAGCTGCGCACCCCCGCAACGCTCAACGCCAGTTTTCAAGGAACGGCCCAGGCATTCCAGTCTTCGCTTCAGGGCCTTTGGGTTCTGCTGCTTCTGGCCGTTCTGGTTATTTACATCGTGCTGGGGATTCTCTATGAAAGCTTTACTCATCCGTTGACGATTTTATCGGGTCTTCCCTCCGCCGCGTTCGGGGCGTTGTTGACCCTGCTGATCTTCCATATGGAGCTTAACGTCTACGGCTTCGTCGGACTCCTGATGCTGCTCGGCATCGTGAAGAAAAATGCCATCATGATGATCGATTTTGCGCTCGAGGCGCAGCGCAAAGAGGGGAAGAGCCCCCTGGACGCGATCGTCGAGGGTTGTCTGATCCGGTTCCGGCCGATTATGATGACGACGATGGCGGCCTTCATGGGCACCCTTCCGATCGCGCTGGGCATAGGAGCGGGAGCCGGGGCCCGGCGCCCCCTGGGTCTGACGGTCGTGGGCGGCCTGATCGTTTCTCAGCTGGTGACCCTGTACATCACCCCGGTGATCTACCTTTATCTGGAATCGCTCCAGGAGCGGCTCACCGGCAGACGGAAGCGTCGTCCGCCCGCGGTGCAGGAGCATATCGCTTCGAGGGAATCCGTGGAGGAGAGAACGTCGGAACCCACAATGGTCAAGTAAGACCTTTTCGAGGTATGGGCATGGATCGGATTCGTTGTCGCGTCTATAGTTTGGGACTGTGGATGTCCCTGCTGATCGTTTCAGCCCCGGTTTCCGCCGGAGAGCCCTCGGCGGCCGCCGGTCGTCTGGCCCTGCACGAAGCCGTCGAGATCGCGCTCAGTCATCACCCCAGTCTCCTGGCCGCGAGGGGGGCCTTGCAGGCTCAGCAGGCGCTCGTGGATGTGGCCCGGTCGAATTTCTTCCCCCAGCTCAGCCTCGGGTCGAGTTATCAGCGCGCGACCGCCAATGTCAACAGCTCCGGCAATTCGGCCGCTCTGGGGAATACCTCTTTGAGAGGTTCCTCCTCCGGGAGCCTCAACGAGTCGTTTAACAACTACTCGGCGACCCTCACGCTGCAACAACGCATCTTCGATTTTGGGAAGGTCGGCGCGGACGTCGAGGCCGCGCGCGAAAATATGCAGGGGAGCAGCTGGAGTGAAGAGGCTTCCCGGCAAACGGTTACGGTCAACGTCAAGGTGGCCTACTTCGGCCTTTTGCAGGCCCGGCGCCTGGTTCAGGTCCAGGATGAGACGGTCCAACAGTTCGAACAGCATCTTAAACAGGCGGAAGGATTTTTCCAGGCGGGCACGCGCACGCGATACGACGTCACAACGGCGGAAGTGAATCTTACCAACGCGCAACTTAATCTCATCAACGCCCAGAATGCTGAAACGGTGGCCCGAGTGACGTTGGCGAACACCATGGGCGTGCCGGAACGGCCCATTGGGGAGTTGGAAGACCTGCTGAGTTTTCAAAAGTTCGAGATCTCCGAGGATCAGGCCATCCAGGAGGCCCTTGCGAACCGGCCGGAATTACTCTCGCTTTCGGCGCAGCGTCAGGCCGCGGAGGCGTCGGTTCGCTCGGCTCAACGTAATTATTTCCCCGTGCTTTCCGGCGTGGCCGACTACTCCTATGGCGGGGAGGATTTCCCGTTGGTCCGGAATTGGGATGCGGGGGTGAGCCTGACCTTTTCGATTTTTTCCGGTTACTTGATGCAATCCCAAATCGCGCAGGCCCGGGCCAATCAGGTCGTGATCGGGGCGAACGAAGAGGCGTTTCGGCAGAATATAATTCTCGAAGTCCACCAGGCTTTTTCAAATCTCACGGAGGCTGAAAAGAGGGTTCAGACCTCGGAGATCGTGGTTCGCCAAGCCGAAGAAAACCTGGATCTGGCGAACGGCCGGTTTCAGGCCGGTGTGGGGACAACGGTGGAGCAAACCGACGCCCAAGTGCTCCTGACAAATGCCAAGACCTCCCAGGTTCAGGCCCTCTACGACTACCGGGTGGCCGAGGCCCAGTTGCAAAAGGCGATGGGGCGAAAGGAATAGTCCGGAATCCGTGATCTATGTTAATGAGGTGACATGACCTTTTTAAGAAAAAAGTGGTACCTGATCGTCGGTCTTCTGATCGTCGCCATCCTGGGGTTCTTTTTCTTCCGGGACGGTAAATCGGCCGTGCAATATAAGACCAAGAAAGTGGAACAGGGCGAGATCACGGCCACCGTTTCAGCGACCGGGAAGGTCAACGCCGTCGTCACCGTTCAGGTGGGAAGCCAGGTTTCCGGAACGATCCAGCGGCTCTTCGCCGATTTCAACTCCGAGGTGAAAAAGGGACAGATCGTGGCCCAGATCGACCCGGCGCTATTTGAAGCCCAGGTGGAGCAGGCCCGGGCGAAGCTGGCCAACGACGAGGCCAATCAGGAAAAAGCGCGGGTGGTCGTCGTGGACGCCAAGCGCAACCTCGGCCGAATGGAGGAACTTCTCTCGAAGAACTTAGTCGCCCAAAGCGACAAGGATACCACGCAGACCGCGTACGACTCCGCCTTGGCCGAACAGAAGGCCGCCGAGGCGCAAGTCTTGGAGGACCGGGCCTCTCTCAAACTGACCGAGACGAACCTTCGCTACACCACCATCCGGTCTCCCGTTGACGGGATCGTGATCTCACGGACCGTGGACGTGGGCCAGACCGTGGCCGCTTCGCTTCAGGCCCCCACGCTTTTCACCATTGCGCAAGACCTGACCGAGATGCAGGTCGACACCAGCGTCGATGAAGCCGACATCGGGAAGGTGCGGCTCGGTCAGGAGTCGGAGTTCACCGTCGACGCGTATCCCACGACTCCGTTTCATGGGACGGTCCACGACATCTACAACGAGCCGCTGGTGGTTCAGAACGTCGTTACCTATGATGCGATTATCCGGGTCAAGAACCCCGATCTGAAGCTCAAGCCGGGAATGACGGCCAATATCACGATCAAAGTCGGCCATCGGGACAACGCCGTTAAACTTCCCAACGCGGCGCTCCGTTATAGTCCCGAAAGAGCCCCGGGCGCGGAAAGTTCGCCCAAGGCGGGCAAAGCCGATGCCGCCAAGATCTGGATCTTACAGAACGGCGCTCCGGTTCCGGTGTCGGTCGCTTTGGGATTGAACGACGGGAACTTTACCGAAGTGGTCTCGGGACCGTTGAAGCCGGGCGATGAAGCGATCGTCGAAAAGATCCAAAAGAACGGTTCGTCGCAAGGCGGGGGAAGACCGCCGTTTATGCGGTTCTAACGGGGGGATCGCGGGATTTAAAAGATGACGCTGCCGTTGATCCAGATCGAGGACCTCTGGAAAATTTATCAAACCGGCGAGATCGAGTTGGCCGCTTTGAAAGGGGTGTCTCTTTCCATTCCTCATGGAGAGTTTGTCGCGATTATGGGGCCGTCGGGATCGGGGAAATCCACCATGATGCACATCCTGGGATGTTTGGACCGGCCGACCCGCGGTCGGTATCTTTTAGACGGTGTGGATGTCGGGGGACTCGGACCGAATGATCGGGCCCGGATCCGGAATCACAAGGTCGGCTTCGTCTTTCAGGGGTTTAACCTCCTCCACCGGACGACCGCGATCGAGAATGTGGAGCTTCCGATCCTTTACGACGGCCTCTCGGGTCGCGAGCGGGCCGCGAAAGCCGGCGAGGCGTTGGAGCGGGTCGGCTTGGGAGACCGACGGTACCATTACCCGAACCAGCTTTCGGGAGGCCAACAGCAGCGGGTCGCGATCGCGCGGGCGCTGGTGATGCGGCCGCCCTTGATCCTGGCGGATGAGCCGACCGGCAACCTGGACACGCGGACCTCGGTCGAGATCATGGCCCTTTTTCAGGAGCTGAATCGCGATGGCATCACGATTATGGTGGTGACTCATGAGCCGGACATCGCCACCTATGCCGCGCGGGTTATCACATTTCGGGATGGAACCATTCGCTCCGATCGGTCCGTCTCTCATCATGCCGATGCGAAGGAGGTCTTGTCCAAAGGGCTTTTGGATGTTTCAAAGGAAGCGGAGGAGTCCCCGTGAATTTTCTGATGATTTTCAAGATTGCGGGCAGGGCCCTGGCCCGCAATACCATGAGATCCGTCCTGACCATGCTGGGAATCATCATCGGGGTGGCGGCCGTGATCGCCATGGTGGCGGTCGGGCAGGGCGCCAAAGCGCAAATCGAGAGCCAGATCGCCAGCATCGGCTCCAACCTGCTGATGGTTTTCCCGGGCAGCACGACCCAGGGAGGGGTTCACGCCGGTTCCGGATCGGTGACCACCCTGACGGAGGACGACGCGCTTGCAATCCAGAAGGAATTGTCCTCGGTCCGTCTCGCGGCTCCGTCGCTTCGAACGGTGGCCCAGGTGGTGAGCGCGAACCAGAACTGGTCCACGGGTGTTACGGGAAGCACGCCGGACTATTTTGCGGTGCGGGATTGGTCCTTCGATTCGGGAGGCTCCTTTACCCAATCGGATTACGACGGCGCGACGAAGGCGGCGGTGATCGGCAAGACGGTGGCGACCAACCTGTTCGGTTCGCAGGATCCGATCGGCCAGATCATCCGAATCCAAAACGTCCCGTTCAGGGTCGTCGGGCTTCTTTCACCCAAAGGCCAGTCCGCGATGGGACAGGACCAGGACGATACCGTGATCATCCCTCTTTCGACTCTCCAAAAACGCATCATGGGTGTGACCTACGTGCAGGCCATTATGATTTCGGCCAATTCTCCGGAGGAAACCGTTGCGGCGGAGGAGGAAATTCAACGGCTTCTCCATCAACGGCACCATATCCCGCCCAAACAGGATGACGACTTCACCGTCCGGAATATGACCGATATCGCGGCGGCCGCCGAGGCCTCTTCTCAAATTATGACGCTGCTTCTGGGAAGCATCGCATCGGTCTCCCTGATTGTCGGAGGGATCGGGATCATGAACATCATGCTGGTTTCGGTCACCGAGCGGACGCGGGAGATCGGCATCCGGATGGCGGTCGGGGCGAGAAGCCGGGATATCCTTCTGCAGTTCCTCGTCGAGGCGGTGGTTCTGTCGCTGGCCGGCGGGATCCTCGGCGTGATTCTGGGTGTGGCCAGTTCCCGGATCATCTCGACATTCGTTCACTGGCCGACCATCATTTCGCTGAGATCCATCATGCTGGCCTCTGTCTTCTCGATCGCGATCGGTGTATTTTTCGGCCTGTATCCCGCCCGCCGAGCCGCCTCGCTGGACCCCATCGAGGCGCTTCGGTACGAATAAAAGATCTTGCCGCCTTCCGAATTTTCCAGATCGTGCATATCTGTGAGAAAACATTCATTATTGCGGGAGCGGTTTGTTTGCCGAAGCTTCGTTCATGCTGGCGTCGAAAAATCTCAAGTTCAGGACCCGGCCTTGAGGTCTCCTTGACAAAGAATAACCTGTTCTCTATACTTTCATCGACTTTCGCCCGGCGGCTTCGGTCCGACAAAGCCATGCGCGCACGGGCGTCAAGAAGGACGGCTTGAATGCGGAGGCTCTTCCTGAAATTAGGCGACCAGGTCATTCATCTCAGGTATCCCCAGTGGGGGATCGGCGTGGTGACCGAACAGCGCTCGTCCACCATGGCGGGTGGATTTTGTTTTGTCCGGATTACTTTTCGGGACGGCGTGGAGCGGTCCTTTATCAACGATCTGGACGATTTTAATTGCTGTTATTATGCCGGAGTCCGCCTTCAGGAAGATTCCCGGCCCATCCATCGGTAATCATGGGTTGCTCCCAGTTTTGAAGGTTCACCCGCAGTTCATTTTGGAAGCTTCAGCCGGGAAAGGATGATCAAGGCATGAGCCAATGCATTCTGATCGTCGATGACGAGGAACACATCCGCCGCTTGTGTTCTGAAATCCTCAAGCACGAGTCCTATCAGACCTTTACCGCGGCCAGCGCCAAAGCGGCCGTTGAGCTGGCCCGACTGCAGCCCTTTGACCTGCTGCTGACCGACATTAGTATGCCGGGGATGGATGGACTCAAGCTCCTCCGGACCATTAAGGAGATTCAAAAAGAGATTGTTTCGGTGGTCATGACGGGCTACGGCACGATCGACAACGCCGTTGAAGCGATGAAGCTCGGTGCCCAGGGGTTTGTGATCAAACCCTTTTCCGAGGAGGAATTGGTCCAGTCGGTGCGGGACGCCCTTGAAAAGTACCGGCTCCTTCGTGAGAACATGCGTCTGAAATTACTGGTCCCGCTCTTTGAGGTGGGCAAAACGCTGCTCTCCGATCTGCATTTGAAGTCGCTGTTGGAAACGTTCGTCCGCGTTGTCTCGAAAGAAACCCGGTCCGACGCCGCGGCCGTGATGTTGGTGGATGATCGGACCTATGCCGTCAAACCGGAATCCTGTTTTATTCTGCCGGACGGAATTTCGAATGAAACCTTTCAACGAATCCGGGAAACATTCGGCCCGTGGGCGATGGAAAAGAAGATTCCCCTGCTTCTGGAGGACGGGACTTCCCTGACGGACGACATGAAAAGTCTTCTCCACCGGTCCGGGCTGGCGGCGGTCGTGATCGTGCCCTTTGTTTCGAAGGACCGGCTCACCGGCATCCTGATCCTTTGCAAGAGACCCGGCAATGCTTCGTACAACCCAAGCGACCTGGAGCTGGCGTCCATCTTGTGCGGTCAAGCCGCCATCGCCATTGAGAATGCCAAGCTGTTCGAGGTGATCGAGGCGAAGAACCGTGAATTGGAGGACTTTTATTTCGAGACGGTCAACGCGCTAGCCCAGGCGATCGAGGTGAAAGATGTCTATACCGGCGGCCATGGGGATCGATTGGTCGATCTGGCGATCTCCATCGCGGAACGCCTGAACGTCTCGTCCGAGGAGCGGATCTGGCTGAAGTACGCGGCCGCGTTGCATGACATCGGGAAAATCGGGGTGAAGGAAACAATCCTGACCAAGCCCGGCAAGCTTACTCCGGAAGAGTATGAGGAGATGAAAACGCATCCCGCCAAAGGGGCGGAGATCCTCCGCGAGGTGAAGTTTCTGGCGCCGGTGGTTCCGATCGTCTATCATCATCAGGAGCGATATGATGGAAAAGGATATCCGACGGGGTTGTCGGGCCATCAGATTCCGATCGGGTCGAGAATCGTGGCCGTTCTGGACGCCTTTGATGCCATGACGACCAACCGCCCCTACCGCAAGGGTCTCCCGACCGAGGTGGCGATCAATGAACTGCGTCGTCATTCAGGGGTTCAGTTTGATCCCCAGGTGGTGGAGGCCTTTATTCAGGTGGTCACCGAGAGCCCTCACACGGCCTAAACGTCCCTTCTCCACGCTCACTCCGGCCATGAATGGAAGCGTTCCCAGAACCGGAACGGCACACAGCCTGGCAATGACCTGCGGGTTCGTTTTTTCGGCGATGCTTCGAGCCGACGCTTGGGGTTGGTTGAAGATTATACCCAGGACCGTGGCCCCGGCCTGCTGAGCCCACCGAACGGTCAGCAAGGTATGATTCAGGGTTCCAATCCGGGTTGATGCGACCACGATCAGCGGCAACTTTAAAAGAAGCGCCAGATCGAGGGCCGAGACCGTCGGCGTGATGGGCGTAAGCAAGCCGCCGATTCCTTCGACCACGACGATCCGGTGCCGGGATATAAGATGGGCATACGCTTCCGCGATTTGGTCCAATTCGATCGTTCTTCTTTCACGGTCGGCCGCCACCAACGGCGCCGCCGGAGTCTTAAATCGATAAGGACAAACCCAATCCATCGGGTCATCGACGCCGGCCGCTTGCAATAAAAAGAGGGCGTCGGGAGCGATCCGTTCTCCCCGTCGAGACAGGCAACCCGTCTGAACGGGTTTCATCACTCCCACATTGAATCCGCTTTTTTTGAAGCGCGCGGCCAAGACGGCCGCCACGATCGTCTTGCCGACGCCGGTGTCCGTTCCGGTTATAAATATTCCCTGTGGGGTCCCATAGGGCATTAGAAGATGCGGCTGTCGAGATTAAAGACTTGCCCGGATACGCCGGTCATCCTGGATAAACAATAAACGAACTCGGCGACGTCGGTGATCGGCGGGGAATGACCCAACAGATTCTGTCCGGCCAGCTCTTCGCGCTGTTGCTTCGATAGATCCGTTGTCATGGCTGTGGATTGGACACCCGGAAGAACGACGTTCAAGCGGATATTGTAGGGTCCCCATTCGGCGGCGGCGGACCGGATGAGTCCGATCAATCCAGCTTTTGCCGAGGCATAATTGGCCTGTCCCGCTCTTCCGTGGATGCCGGCGATCGAGCCGATCGCAATGACGTGCCCGTTTTGTTGTCGAATGAACAGCGCACCGGCCGCTTTTAAGCTGTTCCAGATGCCGGTCAGATTGGTTGTTAGGACGGAGTCCCACGCTTCTTCGTCGGTTCGAAGGAGCAGGCCGTCTCTTCGGACGGCCGCATTGGCCACCAGCAGGTCCAAGCCTCCCCATCGGGTCCGTGCCGTTTCGATCAACGATTCCATCTCGGCCAGGGATCGAACGTCGGCCTGATGCACAATCGATTCCGAGCCGAGCCGTTCCAGATCGCCGGCCAGCTTTGTCGCAGCCTCCTTGTTTTGATGAAAGTGGATGACGATTCGACATCCGGAAATTCCAAACCTCAGCGCCATCGCTCGCCCCAAACCTCCGCTCGCGCCGGTGATCAAAATCACACGTCGGTCCCGCATGGATTAAAGAATCCTCAGTGAACGGGCGATCCGGCCGAGCGAGTCCAGCACGCGGTCGAGGTCTTCACGGGTATGCGAAGCCATGATCGTGGTGCGGATACGGCTGGTTCCCTTGGGAACGGTGGGGGGGCGGATCGCCGGGGCGAAAACCCCGGCCTCCAGAAGGCGCTGCGACACGGTCATGGCCGATCGGTCGTCGCCGATCATGATCGGAATAATCGGTGTCTCGCTGTTCAGAAGATCAAAACCAAGGGACTTCAATCCGTCCGCATAGTAGGCGCGATTTTGCCAGAGGCGTTCTCGACGTTCGGGTTCCTCCCTCAGCAGGTCGAATGCGGCCAGCGCCGCCGCGGCTGAGGCGGGAGGGAGGGCGGTTGTGTAGATGAACGTTTTGGCTTTATTGATGAGATAATCGATCAAGACGCGGCTCCCGGCCACATAAGCCCCGAAACCGCCGAGGGCTTTGCCGAGCGTTCCCATCTGGAAAACCCTGCCGGGTTTGAGACCGAAATGCTCCAAAGTTCCCCGGCCTTCTTTCCCGATCACCCCCGTGGCATGCGCGTCGTCGACAAACACGGCGGCGCCGTGGCGTTCGGCCAGTTCGACGAGGTTGGGTAACGGAGCGATATCGCCGTCCATGCTGAAGACGCCGTCTGTCACAATAAGGGTCGGTTGATCCGCCGGTCTTTTAGCCAACATCCGCTCGAGTTGATCCAGATCGCCGTGTTCGAAAACGCGGAAGCGACAACCGCTCATGCGGCAGCCGTCGATCAGGCTCGCATGGCATAACCGGTCCGCGATCAGAAGACCTTGCGAAGGGATCAGGCAGGATAAGACCCCCAGATTAGCCATATAGCCCGTGCTGAAGACCAGTGCGGATTCCGTTTGTTTAAACTGCGCGATCCGCTCTTCCAGGGCCTCATGGGGGGGGGCATTTCCAGAAATCAATCGGGAGGCCCCGCTTCCGAATCCATACTGTCGGATGGCGGTGATTGCGGCCTCTTTGATACGAGGGTGGTCGGCCAGACCCAAATAGTTGTTCGAGGAAAGAAGGATGACGGATCGGCCCTCGATCATCACGCGCCCGGGATGACCGTGCGGATCCGGCTCCACCCGCCGCAGGCAACGGAATAGTCCGTTTGCGTGAAGCCGTTCAATCGCATCTTGATGAAAGTGAAAGTCCATTGCGGTCAGGGTATCAGCATATACCGCGACTCTTTTTGTGTCAACACAAGGCCTTTGACTTTTCCGCTCATTTAGGCTATAACTACTCCGCTTTTAAATTAAGCAGAGGGAGTATGGCCTACAAGATTCGGGTTGCGAGCAGAAAACAGCAATTAAAAAAACCGGATGAGTTTATCGGCACGGTGGATTGGCTGGGCGAGCAAATTCGAAAGCATGCCGGACTTGTCTGGGCGATATTCGTCGTTGCGGTGGTCATTGCTGCGGGTATCGGAGTTTTTTGGTATTACCAACACCAGCAGGAGATGCACGCCTTGGCCCTGGAGTTTCAAGGCTCGGAATATTACCGACAGCAACCTCCTGCGGGTGAAAAGACGACGACCGCATCGAAAGAGGAAAATTACAAAAAAGCCATAGAGCAGTATCAGAAAACGATTCAAGACTATCCGGGAACCCCGTCCGCTTTTATCGCACAGCTTTACATTGGCAATACGTATATGGAGCTTAACGATTTTGACTCGGCCGTGTCGGCCTATCGGTCGTTTCTTGAAAAAGAACCGAAAAACGATATTTGGGCGGGATTAGCTTATCAACGATTGGGGTACGCCTTTCTGGCTAAAAATGATTTCGAGGAAGCCCAGAAGGCGTTTGAGTCGGTCGGTCATCTTACGGGGGCTCTGAACAAGGACCAAGCCGACTACGAATTGGGCCGTATAAATGAAACCCTCGGCAAAAAGGAGGAGGCGATCAAACGGTATCAGGAAATTACCCGGCAGTTCTCGGATTCATTATTTCTGGCGGAGGCCCAGAGGCGCCTGACCGCTCTGGGTGTTACCGAAGTCAAGCCGGAACCAACCAAGAATCCGGTGATCATGTCGCCCTCGAACAAACCAATAACCGTTGTTCCAACGCCTCAGCAGAAACCGGCTCAGAAGGGGCCGTCGACACCGACGGAAAAGAAATAGACGGTGAGTTATAGGTCTTTGGACTGGAATCCGAGAACCAACTGATCCCCGGGTCGAATCTTACTATGTCTGCCCAACCCGTTGAAACGCTTTAGATCCTGAATCCTGACATTAAAACTCTTCGAGATATCCCAAAGCGTGTCCCCATCCTTGACGCGGTACAAAATTTTCCCTGTGTCGTCGCCGGAAGGCGACCGATCCTGTTTCTCCAGGGAGGCCATCTCGATGGGAGGCCTCTTCGGAGCCGACCTTATCTTGGAGCGACGATGATTCATCGCGGTCATCGGACGGGATTCAGGCTCGCGGGGAACAACCCGGAGTTTCGGGATGAACAAAAGGTCTCCCTGGTGCAGCAATTGTCCCGGAGCAAGATGATTAATTTCTCGGAGAAGTGCAACCGATGTCCCGAATCGCTTGGCGATGATGCTCAGTGTGTCGTTCCTGCGGATGTTGTAGTGCGTTCCGATGATCTTGCGTTCATCCGGGATTTGAGCGTAAGCGTCCGCAAAGGTCTGTTGTAGGCCTACCGGAAGCCTCAGGGGATATTGATCCAAGTACGGAGGCGTCAGTTCTGTCCGCAACTCGGGATTCAACTCCTTGAGATCTTCATAACTGATCCCCGCGGCTTGAGCCATGACGCGAAGATCGGCCGAGCCGGGTACCGAAACGGTATCAAATTTGAGGGGTTCATGATAGTCCAAGGTGAATCCGTACTTTTCAGGGTTTTTTGCGATGATCGTTGCGGCCATGAATTTCGGAACATACCCCTTCGTTTCCCGACGGATATATCGGGTCGATCGCAAATCCCAGAAGTCGTCGGCCTTCGCTCTGACTAAGGCCCGTTGAATTTTTTTCTCCCCGGCGTTGTAACCGGCCATAGCCAGAGGCCAGGATCCAAACCGATCGTAGAGATCTTTGAAATATCGGGCCGCCGCGTGGGTTGATTTGATCGGGTCGCGTCGCTCGTCGACCCAGTTGTCGATCCGGAGGCCGTACAGTCGACCGGTTCCTTTAATGAACTGCCAGGGTCCGACCGCCCGTGAGCGGGAGTAGGCATAGGGATTGAAACCGCTTTCAATCAGGGCGACAAACACCAGGTCTTCCGGGAGACCCTGTTCCTTGAAAATTTGACGCATGACCGGGATGTACCGTCCTGAACGCTCCAGCCACAATTTAAACTTATCCCGGATTTCGGTTTGGAAATATTCGATATAATCCTCTACGCTTTCGTTTCGCACAATCGGCACGTCGTAGGTGGCTTCCTCGACATCGGATTCGGTCGTCGTTTCACTTGAAGATCCATCCAAGGAATCGTTCGCGGGTTCGCCATACGCGACATTCTGTGATGTTTCCGGTTGTGCCGCTACCCGAGAATCGTCGACGGAAGGTGTTTGATTTGGAGACAAGTTTGTGTCGGGGTTTGTGACTTGTGTGCCGGGAGTCGTGGTCTCGGTCGCTGGGGATGGGTCCATCGGAGGGGAAGAACGATTGACATCCGCCTGGTTGTTTTTTGATTCAACTCTAGCCGGGCCGGCGTGCGATTTCGGCGTGACCTCCGATGCTTCCGTTCTTTCCGGAGTTGTGGGTGCAAACCCGGTCGGTGAGAATGACGGCTTGGTTGACAGGTGTGCCTTCTTTTCATTATTGTAAGGGCTGCTGCAGGAAACGAGAATCAGCAAGCAAAGCAACCAGAGGAATTGTTTGGGAAGCAGCCGGATCATATCCCGCCTTTCCGTTATGGGCCATCTGAAGTTGATGTTCAAAGTTTAAATCAGCCGTCGGCCATTTCGAAAATGCCCTATCCTACATGCTCTATTACCCGATGTCAAGAATTTTACTCACTTTATCCGCCGGGTGTCTTCAGGGGGGTATACTAGTACTTAATGATACCTGATTTTTATGGATTGTCAAATGAAACAGAGAGGTTATCCAAGCCGGTTCCATGCATGATCGGCATATCTTGTTCCGGCGAGGTGATGGGCCCGTTCCAATTCCTGGTCGGTCAGACCAGCCGGCTCAAGTTGAATGGCCAGCGCTTTCTCGAATCCGCTTGCGATCCGGTTTGCAACGGTTTTTGGATGAACATGCGTCGAAAGCAGATTATAAAGTCCGCCGATGCGGTTTCGACCCTCTTCGATCATCCTGGCCCGCTGGGCCTGATCCGGAAAACGAAACAGTTTATAGTAAAACACCGGATCGAAATCGAGAAGCAGAGAGCCTTGCTGAAGCATCCCATCCTTCCATCGACGTTGTGCACTGCCGATGATTTTCCGGCCGTTGCAGATGATTTCATACCAGGAGGCGGACATAAAACAAATGGGCGAGCGGCCCATATTGCGGACGGGGGATCGAACGGGTTCGGCATGCAGACCCAATTGATGGAGCCCTTCAATCAGACCGCGGCTAATGGCTAAGAATGTTCCACGGATGGTGTTTGGGAGCTCCGGAACATAAGCCCGGGAAGCTACGGAGTAGGTCAGGTCGTGTCCGTGCAGCACCGCCCTTCCCCCGGTCATCCGCCGGATAACCGCTATCTTTTCCGTCTGGCAAACGGTCTCATCGATATCGCGGTCGACCTTTTGAAAATAACCGATGGTTAGTGCCGGGCGCGCCCAGCGATAGAGACGAAGCGTGGGAGGAGAGAGTCCCTGTCGGCAGGACTCCGCGATCGCTTCATCGACCGCCATATTCCAGGCGGCTTCACCCGGATCATCTTCGACGAGTCGCCATTGATTCACTGGCTGTTCCTGATCACTCACTGTTGTTTCGACGAACTCTAGTCTTGTTGATGTTTCTGTTGCGGCAATATTGTATAATACAACTTCATCGACTGCAAGGGGCGTTCGTGAAGCTTTCAAATCGGGTGGTGGTGCGTTTTCTGACCGGTGCGACGCTGGAGGGTGAACTTTTACGGTTTGACCCGGCCGCCAAACGATTAAAACTACAAACAGCCTCCGACGTTCACGACATCGACTGTTCCGTTTTGAAAGCGATCTTTTTTCTCCGTCCGCCTGATGCGGAGCCGCTCTCCGAATCGCTCTTGATGCCCGCCGGGAAAAAAGTCCGCGTGCGCTTCGCCGATGGCGAGGAAATTGCGGGATACACATACGGTCTTCGTCCACTGGAAGACGGATTCTACCTTTTCCCAATCAACCGGAACGACCGCAACGAACGGATTTTTGTGATTAAAAAAAATGCCATTCAAATACGTACGGAGGAGAAATAAGCCGGTTTTGTATCGGGGAAGTGAATTCAACAACGGTTGTTCGTGACTTGACAAGAGGGGATGGTTGTGTTAGCGTAACCACGGTTTTGTGAGTCCGAAAATCGGGCTTGTGGAACTCCCTGAAAGCTCCTGTGCGGGTAGAGAGATCTGTGCCCTGCAGGAGCATCAATTATTCTTTATCCCGAGGAGATTGACGGTTATGCGAAAGCGTTATCTTTTGGCTCCCGGCCCCACGCCGGTTCCTCCCGAGATACTCCTGGCCATGGCCCAACCTATTTTGCATCACCGTGCGCCTGAATTCGCCGAGCTGTTGGGCCACGTAAGAGAGGATTTGAAATGGCTGTTCCAGACTCAACAGGATGTGATCACTCTGGTTTCAACCGGCACCGGAGGGATGGAAAGCGCCGTGTCCAATTTCTTGTCGCCGGGTGATAAGGCGATTGTGATCAACGGCGGGAAGTTCGGCGAACGTTGGTTGAAGCTCTGTCAAGTGTACGGGGTCAAAGTGGAAGAGATCAAGGTCGAATGGGGCTATGCGGTCGATCCACAGCAGGTGGCTCAGGCCTTGAAGAAAGACCCTGCCATTAGGGCAGTGTATGTCCAAGCCAGCGAATCTTCCACCGGCGTGGCGCACGATGTGAAGGCATTGGGTCAAATCGTCAAACCGCTCGCGGAGACGATCTTGGTCGTGGATGCCGTTAGCGCGATGGGGGTGTTTGATCTGCAGACCGATTCGTGGGGTCTGGATGTGGTGGCGACGGGTTCGCAGAAGGCCTTGATGCTACCGCCCGGTCTCGCCTTCGTCAGCGTCAGCGAAAAGGCCTGGCGGATGAGCGAAAAAGCGAAGAACAGCAAATTTTATTTTAATCTGAAAAAAGAGCGTGAGAGTCAGTCAAAAAACCAGACGGCATACACCGCCGCGGTGTCCTTGATTGTCGGACTGCATGAGGTGCTCAAACAACTGAAGGCCGAAGGCCTAGCGAACATTTTCGCGCGTCATAAGCAGTTGGCTCATGCGATGCGGCAGGCCATGTTGGCGGCCGGCCTGACCCTGTTTCCCAAGCAGTCGCCCAGCGACGCTCTAACGGCCGTCAATGCGCCGGAGGGGGTGGACGGGCAGGCGGTGTACAAAACCTTGCGCGAGAAATACGGGATCACGGCGGCCGGAGGACAGGATCACCTCAAAGGGAAGATTTTCCGGATCGCCCATATGGGTTATGCCGATCTCTTTGACGTGATTATTGCGGTGTCGGCGGTCGAGATGGTGATCAAGGGTTTGGGCTATCCGGTAAAAATGGGCGAGGGGGTTCGGACAGCCGAAGAGCTCTTGATGAAAAAATAGAATCCATGTCAACCGAAGGAGAAAAGAAAGTGAAGGTGCTGGTCAGCGATGCCCTTTCTGAAAAGGGCGTCGACATTATGAGGCGGTCGGGATTGGACGTGGACGTGAAGACCAAGCTCGGGCCGGACGAACTCTTCAGCGTGATTCCGGTTTACGACGGATTGGTGGTGCGAAGCGCGACCAAGGTGACCCAGAAACTGATCGAGGCGGCAAAGCGCCTCAAGGTCGTCGGCCGCGCCGGTTCCGGCCTCGATAATGTTGACCTTGCGGCCGCCACTAAACACGGCATCGTGGTGATGAACACCCCCGGCGGCAACACCGTGACGACGGCCGAACATACCATGGCGTTGCTTTTTTCATCGGCTCGAATGATCCCGCAGGCTACGGCTTCGATCAAGGCCGGCAAGTGGGAAAAAAATAAGTTCATGGGGATGGAACTTTATAACAAGACGCTTGGAATCATCGGAATCGGTCAGATCGGATCGTACGTGACCAAATTGGCCCAGGGCGCCCAGATGCAGGTCATCGCCTACGATCCGTACCTTTCCGAGGAAAATGCCAGGAAAATGGGTGTGGAACTGGTGGATTTGAACGATCTGTACCGTCGATCCGATATCATTTCGGTGCACGTTCCGTTGACGGCCGAGACCAAATCGCTGATCAATGCCGACGCCATCGGCAAAATGAAGGATGGGGTTCGGATCATCAATTGTGCGCGGGGCGGCATCGTGAACGAGCAGGATCTGTACAATGCGTTGGTGAAGGGCAAGGTCGCCGGCGCGGCGATGGATGTGTTTGAGCAAGAGCCGGTTGATCTGAAGAACCCCCTTCTAACGTTAGAGAACGTCATCTGCACGCCGCATATCGGCGCGGCGACAACCGAGGCGCAGGAAAATGTAGCCCTGGCGATAGCGGAACAGATTGCCGATTATCTGATCCGCGGCGTAATCCGCGGAGCGGCCAATATCCCCTCCGTCCCGGTCGACCTCCTGCCGAAAATCCAACCCTATCTGACGTTGTCCGAGAATCTGGGTGCGTTTCTCGCACAGAGCCATGAAGGCGGTCTGGAACAGTTGACGATCGAGTATCGCGGGGATGTCTCCGGACTGACAACCGCCCCCATTACCGTGGCGGCTCTTAAAGGCCTACTCACCCCGATTCTGGAAGAGCCCGTCAATTATGTGAACGCTCCGATTGTAGCCAAAGAACGAGGGATCGAGATAAAAGAAATCAAAAGCGCCGAGGCGGGCGAGTTCACCAGCCTGGTCGTGCTGACGGTTAAAGCCGGCTCAAAAAAAGCTAGCGTGTCCGGCACACTCTACAATCGGAAAGACCCCCGGATCGTCGAGATCGATGGTTTGTCCCTGGAGGTTGTACCGGAAGGGCATATGCTGTTGATGATCAACGACGACAAACCCGGGGTTATCGGAAACATCGGCCGCTTGTTGGGGGACAACCAAATCAACATTTCACGGATGCAATTGGGGCGTGAGCATACCGGAGGAAAGGCCATTTCCGTCGTAGGCATCGATGCGCCCGTGGGTTTAGAGTTGCTTGGAAAACTCAAGAAACTTCCTCATGTGCTTTCCGCCAAACTGATTGAACTTTAACCGGTTGATCGGAGGCGGTTCCATCCCGGTTTAAGTCATGACCAAATTTCAAAACAGCAGTCGCCCGATGCTGCCCAAGGGCCTGGCGACCTTTCTTCCCGAAGCCGCCGTTCACAAACGGCATATCGAGGAGACGGTTCTGTCCGTCTTTTTATCCTGGGGCTATCGGGAAGTTATTCCGCCCATTTTTGAATATCTGGACGTCATTACCGTGGGTATGGGTGAAGACCTGGTCGAAAAAGGTTATAAATTTGTCGATCGCGGAAACGGCCGCGTTATGCTTCTCCGTCCGGATGTTACACCTCAGATTGCACGGATCGCGGCGATGTTGATGACCGATGTTCCCAAACCGCTCCGTCTGTGTTATCGCGCGAATGTTTTTAGGCACGAAGAAGAGCATGCCGGTCGGGCGCGCGAGCTTTTTCAGATCGGGGGAGAGCTGATTGGATTGGAAGGTCCTGAAGCGGATGCGGAAGTGATCGCGGTTGCCATCGAAGCGCTGCAGAAAATCGGCCTGACGGAATTTAAAATCGCGATCGGCCAGGTGGAGTTTTTCCGTGGGCTGATGAACGGGATCGGTCTGGCCGCCGATCTGCAGAAGCAGGTTCACGCGGCCATGATCCGAAAGGACCGATCCCGACTGGTCCAAATCTTAAATCAAGGAAACGTGCCGGAAAATAAGTCACGTCAGATAATAACCGTCCTTTCATTATTCGGACAGGAAGAGGCGATCGAACGGGCATGGAGTCTAAGTACGTTTTCTTCTTGTCGGCAGGCTTTGACCCGATTACGGGACGTGTTTCGCATCCTTATTTCATCTGGCTGGAAAGACCATCTCCTGATTGATCTGTCTGAGATTCGCGGATTTGACTATTATACCGGTATAATTTTTGAGGTGTTTGCCAAGGACATGGGTGTTCCCCTGGGCCGTGGCGGACGTTACGACTCCCTGATTGGAAAGTTCGGCGCTCCTTGTCCATCGACGGGCTTTGCATTTGACGCGGAACAGCTCCAATGGGCCTGGCAGAAGACCGTCGGTGGGGGTCCAGAAACCGCGGTCGATATCCTCGCAGTGGACACGCAACGTGACATGATTCGCCTTTTTAAGTTGACTCGGATCATCCGAGAAAAAGGCTATAGAGTGATTCAGCACATTGAAAAAATGGATCTCGCCGAGGCCGTCTATCGAGCCAAGAGGATCGGAGCAAAACAACTGTTTCTATTATTAAATGGCGAAAGGGCCGTCCTGGTCAATTGTCGTACCGGAAAACAACAGAGCGGTAGGATCCCCGTTCTCGTTTCGAAATTATAATCGCTTCACCGGTTGAGGAAAACATGTCCGTGATCGATTTTCCGTCTCGTAAAAATTCTGAAGCTGAAGCGCTTACCAAACTCCCTCCTCAGAACGTCGAGGCCGAGCAGGCCGTGCTGGGTGCAATCCTGATCGATAACGCGTCGCTCAATAAAGCGCTCGAGATCATCCATCCGGATAATTTCTATCGCGACGCGCACCGACGGATTTTCTCGGCCATTCTCGATCTCAACGAGCGGAATGAAGTGGTTGACCTGATTACCCTGACGGATCATCTGAGAAGAAAAAATGAATTGGAGACGGTGGGAGGGGCAGCCTATCTCTCATCCCTCGTCAATAGTATTCCAACCGCGGCCAATATCCGTCAACATTCTCGAATCATTCATGAGAAAGCGATTCTTCGAAATTTAATTTCGGTTGCGACGGACATTGTCGGACAAGGGTATGACGATCAAGGCCGAGTTGAAGAACTCTTGGATTTCGCCGAGCGGAGCATCTTCGGGATTTCAGAAAAAAAGTTAAAACCCTCCTTTGTGGCCGTCAAAGAAATCATCAAAGACAGTTTTGAAACCATCGAAAGGCTGTACGAAAAAAAAGAACGGGTAACGGGAGTGGCCACGGGCTATCGGGATCTGGACGAAATGACTTCCGGTTTGCAGCCTTCCGACCTCATCGTGATTGCCGGCCGGCCTTCCATGGGAAAGACCGCATTGGCGCTGGGCATTGCTCAGCATTTGGGAATCGAAAAGCGGGGTACGGCGGCCGTCTTCAGTTTGGAAATGTCAAAGGAACAGTTGGTGATGCGCATGCTCTGTTCGGAGGCGCGTGTGGATGCGCATAAACTGCGATCCGGTTATCTGGGTCGTGCGGACTGGCCCAAGTTGACCACAGCCGCCGGAAGAATCGCCGAAGCCCGAATCTTTATTGATGACACGCCGGCGCTCTCCGTTCTGGAAATGCGGGCGAAGGCCCGGCGTCTGAAAGCGGAGCATGGTCTGGATCTGATCATCGTGGACTACCTTCAACTTATGCGCGGACGCGGCGATGCCGACAATCGTGAGCAGGAAATCTCGGAAATTTCTCGATCGCTGAAGGCTTTAGCCAAAGAACTTCAACTGCCGGTTGTGGCCATGTCTCAATTGTCGCGTGCGGTTGAGAACCGTGCAGATAAACGACCGATCCTGGCTGACTTAAGGGAGTCAGGAGCCATTGAACAGGACGCGGATATCGTCATCTTTATTTACCGGGATGAAGTCTATCGCACCACGGATGAGAATAAAGGCATAGCGGATATTATTGTAGGAAAACAACGAAACGGACCAATCGGCAACATCAAACTGGCTTTTCTGGATCGGTACACTCGATTCGAAAATCTCGAAAAAGTCCATGAAGAGGTGGAAGAGTTTTGAGCCGCGTTATTCCTTGTTCTTATTCCTGAAGGGGTAAGCGATGTTTGGATTAGGACTTCCTGAGATTGTTGTAATTCTAATCATCGTGCTTGCCGTTTTCGGAGTCGGGAAACTACCGGAGGTCGGTTCTGGCCTCGGAAGAGCCGTCCGGGGATTTAAGAAATCGGTGTCGGAGCAGACGGAGATCGACGTCACTCCCCCCAAAGACCATTCAGGCGACAAAAAAGACTGAAGACCTCCCGTAGGCCCCTATTTTACCAAGCAATTGCCTGGCTTACCTTGACTTCTCAAAACTCTCGTGTTTTAATTAACAAAGAGGTAATTCATTGCTTCATTGCAAACCGGATAAAAGGGGCTCTTGGTTGGACTGAATATTCCCACCAAAGCACAATCGAGCATGATGAAGTTTCTTATAAATCGATCTGTTCTTGTTGTTTTTTCACTAGGTCTGCTATCCTGTACCCCCGTATTATCAAAAAATACGGAGTTAGTCGGTCCTAGTTCCGAAATCACCCACACAAAATCAAGCCTTGGTAGAGATCCGCGTTCGTATTACCATTTTCTTCGTGCCTACTCGGCTGAAATGGATAATGATGATGAACTTGCGCTAAAAGAATATCTGGCTGCGCTCCAATATGATCATCAATCCGTCTTGCTCTTAACGTCGACAGCATCTCTTTTGATGAGGAGGGGGGATATCGCCGGTGCGACGACCTATATTCAGTCCGCACTTCGCCTCGAGCCTGATAATATCAATTCTTTGATGTTTTTGGCGGGACTGTACTCGAGTCGTGGGCAATATCAACAGGCCATCCAAGTCTATGACGGCGTCATTAAACTGGATCCTACGCAGACAGAGGCCTATCTGACTGAAGGAACCTTGTACGCGAATCAAGAACAATTCGACCGTGCCGTTTCCGCAATTAAAAAAGGAATCGAGACCGATCCCTCTTCGCCGCTTGGATACTATTACTTAGGAAGGGTCATCAGCGACCAGAAAAAGTATTCAGAGGCGGTTCTGGCGTTCGAAAAAGCAATCTCTCTAGCACCCACATTTGAATCGGCCTATCTGGGGTTAGGAGCGGCCTATGAAGCCCAAGGCGAATCGGAACGGGCCCGACAGACTTATCGCAAAGTCTTGGAGGAGATTAATCCGCATAGCCGAGAGGTGCGATACCACCTTGTGCAGTTGGACATTGAGCAGAAGGCCTATGACTCCGCGTTAGCCATGATCAACCAAATCTTGGCAGATGATCCGGATGACATTGAAGCCCGTCTGCGAAAAGGTTTAATCTATTCTGAAATAAAGGAATTCGACAAGGCGATTGGTGAGTTGCAGGCGGTTACAGCCGTACGTCCCGATGAGTTGAAAGTGCGTGATTACCTAGCCTATCTTTACGAAGAAACCAGGGACTATAAAATGGCCATTCAGGAATATCGGGCGATATTGGAAATAGATCCCAATTATGTTGAGGCTCATCTCCATTTGGGCAACCTTCTCAATCGTATGAATAACACAAGCGAGGCCATTGACCATCTGACACGAGCTATTGCCATCGATCCGAAACGCACGGAGTCCTATCTGTTTCTAGGATTGACCTATTATCAGGCGGGAAATTATGAAAAAGCAATGGAAGTCTTTAAACAGGGAATTGCCCAAGATCCGAACAACCCTGAGCTCTACTTTAACATTGGTGCCGTTTTTGACAAAATGAACCGTTTTAATGATCTTGTCGCAGCCATGGAAGAGGCGATCCATTTAGACCCCAAACATGCCAATGCGTTGAACTACTTGGGTTATACTTATGCGGATCGGGGAATAAAGCTGCAGGAGGCGCTTGATCTTATCAATCGTGCACTGACGGTTAAGCCGGATGATGGTTACTTTATCGATAGTCTGGGATGGACTTATTATAAAATGGGGAGAATCGACGAAGCCCTGATCCAGCTGAACCGCGCCGTGGTACTGGTTCCGGACGATGCCGTTATTCAAGAACATCTGGGCGATATCTATTTAAAAAAATCATTGCCACGGGAGGCGAAAGAGGCTTGGTTAAAATCCCTTGAACTCGATCCCGATAATAGTAAATTAGCAGAGCGCTATAAATCGGCTGGTTTCGGTGATCCGGCAAAAGAAGAACGGATACAAAAAGCACGCCTTCGAGATTCAACAACCATTCCTTTGAAAAACGGTCGAGAGTTGACCACAGAACAATCGCAATCCATAGTCCACTAAATAAACCTAAATTAAAAAGTGAACGGATTCCAGCTCCGGATGGAACTGCCGAAATTTGTCATGTTGGTTCCAAAGATTGACCGCTCTGTTCATAACGGCTCGATCATAACTAAGGACAGGATGTTTTTAATACATTGATTTTGCAGTTGTTTCAAGCTTTAAATTTTTATTATATTCCTGGCATGATTGCTGCAAATTAGCTATGCAGGGCAATAAAACGTTAAAAGCAATAAACCGATCACAGGAGGGATACATCATGTTAAAGTACATGCACAGCAAAAAGGGTTTCACCTTGATCGAGCTGATGATCGTGGTGGCCATCATCGGTATCTTGGCGGCTATTGCGATTCCTCAGTACATCAAGTACATTAAACGGTCGCGGACCAGCAATGCCGTGGACCATACCCGGATGATCTGTAACGCCATCACGGACTGGGTTTCCGCTCCGAATATGGCGGATGGGGATATTGTTACATATGCAATCCCCCCTTACACAACAGCGGGAAAAGACACGATTCCGTTCTATGCAGTTCCGCCTGCTCAGAGTCATTTCCCATCTGAAGGGGATTGGTTGACGAATGGCGATCAGTACTACACTTATGCCATTGATTTGACGAACCCCAGTGACCCGGTTATAACGGCGTCAGCTAGAAACGGCCTCGCGGATCCGTCGGTTTATGGAGCCACGATTCAGGCTGGCGGATTGAGTGTAGTGTTGGTTGCGCCCAATAACAGCTTGAGCGGTTGCAAAGCCAACGTTGAAGCTGTTTCTACCGCATATTGACAGTGGTTTGGTACAGGTATGTATGATTGTAGGGGCGACCGCTTGGTCGCCCCTACGTTCATATTTCGATGGGGAGGATAATGCGATGGATGATCAGAAGGGTTTTACAATCATTGAATTGATGGTGGTCGTCGCGATTATCGCCGCCTTGGCCGCCATCGCTTATCCCATCTACACGAATTATGTCTACCGTGGCAAACAGGTCGAGGCCAAAACGCTGTTGATGACCATCAAGGTTGAAGAAGAACAGTACCGTGCGGAGAACAACTGCTATACCACCACCCTCGCCAACTTGTTGGAATCAAGCAAGCTATTTTCAAACAACCGCGTCTATTCAAGTGGCGCCACACCGGCCGGGACCGTCACGATCACGGGTACCAATGCCAATGCGTGCACCGCGGACGCAACCCGGCCGGATAATTTTCGGGCCGTCATCACGGGGAGGCTCGCAAACGGGCATCCCACAGATAGCTGGGGCATTTCCGATGCCATATCGTCACCGGTCCATTGCGATGGCAGGCCTTCTTATACGGTGGATCAATTGGCGGCTTGCGCGGGCAGCGCGACCACCGAGATGGAATATTAGTGCGGAGATTTAGAAACTGAGATTCATTCGCCCGCTGTAGGATGGAACCTTTGAAAAATCGGCCTCGGCGACAAAACTGATGATAAAAAGACTGAGTTTGACCCCCACGAAACCTTTAGTTTCGCTGAGACTGGCCGATTTAAGATCAATCAAATCACTTTTCTCCTTGCTCGAGATCCAGACCTCTCCGATCCCCGCATAAGGGGTGACAAACAGGAAGCCCTTGCTGATCGAGATATCGGCGCCATAATCAGACAAATTGATATCATTCACCCCGACTAACTTTGTATAATCACCCCGGATTGCAACGGCCGGTATGACCGAGGTCCCTTCAAGAACGGCCCATTTCAGCTCGCCGCCCATTAATCCGATGTTGGTTCCCGGAACCTTGGCATAACTTAATCCGACATCAATCCCCAGTGGAAGACCTTTCTGTGCGTGGATTTTCGGAAAAACCAGGTAACTGGGAGGCGTTTTGCCAACGGCGTCTGTCCAGAACGATTTGTTGGAATCAATATGAACAGCGGTTGCCTCAACGCCGATATCAAAGCCTAATAGTCCAAGGGAAGCTGCCGGTGAGAGTGGGTTGTAACTAATGGCCAACCCAACCTGTCTGCTGAGATCATCGAACTCGGATTGCGTAAAAGTGTTAGGGAGCTTAATATCGGTTGCAGCGAGTACCGGACTTGAAAGACCGATTAATAGACAAAAAATAGCCGCCACAGACGATTTTGATCTCATGATCAATAAACCTCCTTTTTTGTGAAACGAGGGTGAAAGAGATTGTGATCGAGGGGTTAGAAATAAATGCACTTGACAAATATAAATTTTATGACTAAAATACAAAATTTACACTGACTTTCATTGTGCTACTTTTCTGCTAGGTATCCACGTGTGTGGACGTAACCACGCCATAAAAATATTAGATAAACGCTAACATAGAATTTATGAAATGTAAAGAGCTATCTTTCGTATGTTTCGTTTGTTTTTTAGAGATTTAGGCCACCGTAACTCAGTCGGTAGAGTAGCTGATTTGTAATCAGCCTGTCGGGGGTTCAATTCCCTCCGGTGGCTCCGACAATTTTCCGAAGGAAAAGAATTGTCCCCCATTTACTATTTGCGATTTACAGTTTTGTCGATAGCGGTAAATGGTGAATGGTAAATGGGGAAGTGTAGGGGAGGTACCCAAGCGGACAACGGGAACAGACTGTAAATCTGTCGCCATCGGCTTCGGAGGTTCGAATCCTCCCCTCCCCAGTTTTGGTCCGCTGGGCGAACCAAAACAGAGGATGGAGAATAGAAAATAGAGAATGGGAACAGAGGCCGGTCCAATTTCTATTTTCCATTTTCCGGGTTGCGGGAATAGCTCAGCGGTAGAGCGCCAGCCTTCCAAGCTGGGGGTCGCGGGTTCAAATCCCGTTTCCCGCTCCAGATTGGTTGTGCGGTAGTTATCCGCTTAGACCAGCGCTAGTTGAAGAGAATTTAATCGGCGTGTCAATTTATGGTAATCAAGAAGAAGATAATCAATTGGAAGAATATATTCAATCGAAGGATAAAGCGTGTTGCCCTTGTAGCTCAGTTGGTAGAGCACTTCCTTGGTAAGGAAGAGGTCACCGGTTCAATCCCGGTCGAGGGCTCCAGGATCGCTGCATACACAACCATTATCGGGTCGTTGATTAGTTAGGGAGGTTTTATGTCGAAGGCGAAATTTGAGCGGACGAAGCCGCACATCAATATTGGGACGATCGGGCATGTGGATCACGGGAAGACGACGCTGACATCGGCGATCACGAAGGTATTGGCGGAGAAGAAGATGGCGGAGTAT